>NZ_JBVIQR010000013.1:0-24249 GCF_055576875.1 Streptomyces sp. NPDC033229
CGCCCGGTTACATTCCGAACCCGGAAGCTAAGCCTTTCAGCGCCGATGGTACTGCATGGGGGACCGTGTGGGAGAGTAGGACGCCGCCGAACAATATTTCAAGGACCCTTGGTCCCAGCGTTCACGCTGGGACCAAGGGTCCTTTTTGTTTTTTGCCGAAGCGCGCCGGCCAGCCGGGTGCGCGAGAATGACTGCGGTACCCGAAGACAGGAGTCACGTCGATGTCCACCAACTCTCCCGACGATCGATCGGGCAGCGAGCCGAGGCGTGGTGCCCCTCGCGGGCCTCGACGCGACGACACGCGTGGCGGTTTCCGCCGCGACGACCGCCGCGATGACCGTCCTGCCTTCCGTCGTGACGACCGTGGGGACGACCGTCCCCGTGGCCCGCGCCGGGAAGACGACCGGGGTGGACGGCCGTCCGGCGGTGGCTACGGCCAGCGTCGCGACGACGACCGTGGTGGTCGCCCCTCCGGTGGCGGCTACGGCGGCCCCCGCCGTGACGACCGTGGTGGTCGCCCCACGGGTGGCGGTTACGGTGGCCCGCGTCGCGACGACGACCGTGGCGGTTTCCGTCGTGACGACCGCCGTGACGACCGTGGTCCCCGTCGTGATGACGACCGCGGTGGCCGTCCCGGTGGTTTCGAGCGCCGTGACGACCGCGGTGGTCGCCCCACAGGTGGCGGTTACGGCGGCCCCCGCCGTGACGACGACCGTGGCGGCCGTCCCTCCGGCGGTGGCTACGGCGGTCCGCGCCGTGACGACCGTGGCGGCGACCGCCCGGCGTTCCGCCGTGACGACCGTCGCGACGACCGTGGCCCGCGCCGTGACGACGACCGTGGCGGCCGTCCCTCCGGTGGCGGCTACGGCGGCCCCCGTCGTGACGACGACCGCGGTGGCTTCCGTGGCGGTCGCGACGACCGTGGCGGCGACCGTGGCGGTTTCCGTCGTGACGACCGTCGCGACGACCGTGGTCCCCGTCGTGATGACGACCGTGGTGGCCGTCCCGGTGGTTTCGAGCGCCGCGACGACCGCGGTGGTCGCCCCACAGGTGGCGGTTACGGCGGCCCCCGCCGTGACGACGACCGTGGCGGCCGTCCCACCGGCGGTGGCTACGGCGGCCCCCGCCGCGACGACCGCCGCGATGACCGTCGTGACGACCGTGGCGGCGACCGCCCCACGTTCCGTCGTGACGAGCGTGCCCCGCGCCGCGAGGACGACCGTGGCGGTTTCCGCCGCGACGACCGTCGTGACGACCGCGGCGGCGACCGTCCGACGACCTTCCGCCGTGACGAGCGTGCCCCGCGCCGTGAGGACGACCGTGGTGGCCGTCCCTCCGGTGGCGGCTACGGCGGTCCCCGTCGTGACGACGACCGCGGTGGCTTCCGTGGCGGCCGTGACGACCGTGCTCCGCGCCGTGATGACGACCGTGGTGGTTACCGTGGCGGCCGCGATGACCGCGGCTCGCGTCCCTCGTACCGTGACGACCGCCAGGGTGGTGGCGGCTACCGGGGCCGCGACGACCGTTCCGGTGGGTACGGGCGTCGTGACGACCGACGTGATGACCGGCGCGACGACCGCGAGCCGGTGAAGCGCCTGCCCATCCCCGACGACGTGACCGGCGACGAGATCGACAAGGACGTCCGGCAGGAGCTCATGAGCCTGCCCAAGGGCCTTGCCGAGGAGGTCGCGCGCAACCTCGTCATGGTGGCCAACCTGCTCGACGAGGACCCGGAGCAGGCGTACGCCTACTCCCGGATCGCGCTGCGGCTCGCCTCGCGTGTCGCCGCCGTGCGCGAGGCCGCCGGCTTCGCCGCGTACGCGACCGGCAAGTACGCCGAGGCGCTCGCCGAGTTCCGTGCCGCCCGCCGCATGACGGGTTCCGTCGAGCTGTGGCCCGTCATGGCGGACTGCGAGCGCGGCATGGGCCGTCCCGAGCGCGCGCTGGCCATGGCCGGCGAGCCCGAGGTGGCCAAGCTGGACAAGGCCGGCCAGGTCGAGATGCGCCTCGTCGCCGCCGGTGCCCGTAAGGACATGGGCCAGGCCGACGCTGCCGTCGTGACGCTGCAGGGCCCCGAGCTGGCGTCGAACTCGATCCAGCCGTGGACCGCCCGACTGCGGTACGCCTACGCCGACGCGCTGCTCGCGGTGGACCGCGAGGCCGAGGCGCGTGAGTGGTTCGCCAAGGCCCTCGAGGCCGACCAGGGCGGGATGACCGACGCGTCCGACCGGCTCGCCGAGCTCGACGGCGTGGAGTTCACGGACGCCATGGGCGACGAGGACGCCGCCGAGGTCACCGAGACCGCCGCCACCGTCGAGGTCGACGCGGACGAGACCGGGTCGGCGGAGTCGGACGAGACGCCCGAAACGGCGGACGTGGAGCCGGTTGCCACCGAGGCCGAGCCCACCGCTGTCGAGGACGTCCAGGACGACAAGGGCTCCGACGACAAGGGCTCCGACGACAAGAGCTGATCGCTGAACGTGGAGGGCGGCACCCCGGAGGCCCGGGGTGCCGCCCTCCACGCATGTCCGGACGACGTGTGTCCGGGACGCCGCTCAGTTCAGCGCGAGGCTGCGCAGGACCAGGCCGGTGGCCGGCTTGGGGCCGAAGGAGGTCGACTTGCGGGGCATGGTCACGCCCTGCGCGGCGAGTTCCCGTACGACGTCCTCGTGGACGGGGTGCATCAGCACGGCCGTGCCGCCGTGCCGCTCGGCCTGGGTGACGGCCGCCGCCGTCTCATGGATGTAGCCGATGTGCTCCGGGTCGTCCGCGACATGCCAGACGTGGTCCAGGAGAGCGGAGTGCAGGACCGTCGCGTCGAGCCTCCGCCACGCCTCCGGCCGGTCGGCGGGGACCGTACGGGCCAGGAAGTCCGGGTCCGGGCGGTCGAGGAGGTGGAAGCGGCCGTCACCGGCGAGCACGAAGGCGTTGCCCCCCTCGGCGACCGCCTCGGCCAGGGCCTCCAGGGCGTTCGGCAAGGGCCCCTCGATCGTCCGTACCCGGAAGACGCCCTCCACGGCGGCCAGCGCCCTGGCGACCGGGAGACGGTGCAGAAGACGGTGGATGGCCCGTACCCGCAGCGGATAGCGGGAGGTGTCCACCAGGAGGACCAGACCGAAGTCCCAGGGGCCGGGGGCGGGCTGCTCGGCCCGCAGCCGCAGGTAGGTGGCCCAGCGGTGGTGACCGTCCGCGATCAGGGCCTGTCGGCGGGAGAGGTCCTCGTCGATCCGGGCGAGGTCGTCCGGGTCGGTGATCGACCACAGGCGGTGGGCGTAGCCGTCCTCGGTGGTCGTCGACAGCAGCGGCTCGCAACGGATGACGCGCTCGATGACGTCCGCCGCGCCGTTCGTGGCGCTCTCGCCGCCCCGGTAGGAGAAGAGCAGCGGCTCGAGATTGGCCGCGGTGCCGCGCATCAGGGCGGCGCGGTCCTCGACGATGTGCGGCATGACGTCCTCGTGGGGGAGGACGACGCCTTCCTCGCGGGGGCTGAGGCGCAGGGCGCCGATCAGACCGCGCTGCAGTATGCCGTCACCGCGCTGCTCGTAGACGTACAGGGCGGGTGCGGGGTCGGCGGCGAGGATGTGCTCCTCCTGCCATTGCCGCAGCGTTTCCGCGGCCTGCCGGTGCCGGTCGGCGGCGGTGGCGGCCTGGGGGAGGATCAGCCGCACGATGTTGTGCGGGTCGGCGGTCTCCAGGTGGCGCAGACCGTCCGGTCGCACGACGACGTCATAGGGGGGCGAGGTGACAGCGGCGAGGCTGCCCACTCGCTCGGGGACGTAGCGCAGCCCTCGGAAGGGGGCGAGTTGAAGACCCTGCCCTGCATGACCTGGAGTGCTCATTCGGAAATGTTATGTCTCATGGGCGGATGAGCAATGATCTGGGAAGAGACGTACAGCACAAGGAGAGATCACACGATGAACCAGACCGTCCGGACCGGCCCCGACGGCAGTGGGAAGCGGCTCAGCGAGGCCTATGACACCGCGCTGCTGGACCTCGACGGCGTGGTCTACGCGGGCGGCGAGGCCATCGCGCACGCCGTCGAGTCGCTGGGCACGGCCCGGGACGGGGGCATGCATCTGGCCTACGTGACGAACAACGCCGCCCGTACCCCGGAGACGGTGGCCGGGCATCTGACGGAGCTGGGGGTGCCGGCCGAGCCGACCGATGTGATCACGTCCGCTCAGGCGGTGGCGCGGCTGATCTCCGATCAGCTCCCCTCCGGATCACGGGTGTTGGTGATCGGCGCGGAGGGGCTGCGGGTCGCGCTGCGCGAGCGCGGGCTGGTGCCGGTGGACTCGGCGGACGACGACCCGGCGGCCGTGGCGCAGGGCTATGGCGGTCCGGACATGCCGTGGTCGCGGCTGGCGGAGGCGTCGTACGCGGTGGCGCGCGGACTGCCGTGGTTCGCCTCGAACACGGATCTGACGATTCCGAGCGCGCGGGGCATCGCGCCGGGCAATGGCGCGGCGGTGCAGGTCGTGCGGATAGCCACGGGCGCCGAGCCGCAGGTGGCGGGCAAGCCGCTGCCGCCGATGCACCGGGAGACGGTGCTGCGGACGGGCGCGGAGCGGCCGCTGGTGGTCGGGGACCGGCTCGACACCGACATCGAGGGCGCGCATGTGGGCGGCGTGGACTCGCTGCTGGTCCTCACCGGTGTGACGACGGCGGCGCAGCTGCTCGCGGCGGCGCCCGAGCACCGGCCGACGTATGTGGCCGAGGACCTGCGGGGACTGCTGGAGCCGCAGCCGACGGTGGAGGCCGCCGGCGATGGTTTCCGCTGCGGTGGCTGGACGGCTTCGGCCGACGGTGAGGCGCTGGTGCTGGACGGGGACGGCGACCGTGTCGACGCTCTGCGTGCGCTGAGCGCCGCGGCGTGGACGGCGGCGGGGGAGGGCTCCTGCGGTTTGTCTGCGACGGATGCGCTGGGGCGGCTTGGCTGGTAGACGATCCTTCGGCTACCGGCCGAGTCTTGCCGCCTGTCGCCTGTCCGGCGGACCTTCGGCTGTCGACCGCTGTGCTGCCGCCTGCGGCGGCGAGCGCCCTGCGGGCGCGTCCTCAAGCGCCGGACGGGCTTGATTTCAGCCCGTCCGGCGCTTGAGGACACAGCACAGCAGCCCGTCCGGCGCTTGAGGACAGAGCACAGCAGCCCGTCCGGCGCTTGTCGCTGTCACGCCAGTTCGGCGAGCAGGTCCTCTTCGGTGGCGCCGCGGCGCCAGTAGCCCGTGAAGGTCACCGCCCGGCGGTCGAAGCCGCGTTCGCCGACGAGGTGGCGTCGGAGCGCCCGGACGGTGCCGGACTCGCCGGCTATCCAGGCGTACGGGGTGCCGGCGGGCAGCTCTGCCGTGCGGAGGGCTTCGAGCACCGGCTCCCGGTCGGTGCCGCGGACCAGCCAGGTGATGTCGGCGTCGGCGGCGGTGGGGAGGTCCTGGACGTCGTCGGCGTGCGCGACCTCGATCCAGACCTTGGCCTTGGTGCCCGCCGGGAGCCAGGCGAGGATGCCGGCCGTGGCGGGCAGGGCCGTCTCGTCGGCGGTGACAAGCACCCAGTCGGTGCCGGCCGGCGGCTGGAAGTCCGCGCCGCCGTTCTCCGTGGCGACCGGGGCGAGGAGCACGGCGCGGTCGCCGGGGCGGGCGGCGTGGGCCCAGGTCGAGGCCGGGCCCGCGTGGCCGCCCGACGCGTCGTCCCCGACACCGTGCAGCACGAAGTCGACGTCCATCTCGTCCGGCCCGTAGCGCATCTCCCGGACGGTGTAGGTGCGCATGACGGCCCGTTCGGACGGGTCCTGGGCCCGCCACTCGCCGAACCAGCTCTCGTCGCGGGCGGGCAGGACCGGCGCCTCCTGCCCCGGCTGGGGCAGGAACAGCTTGAAGCGCTGGTCGCGGCCGTCGACGACGACGTCACGGAGTTCGTCGCCGCCGAAGGTGACGCGGGCCATGGCGGGGCTGATCCGCTCGGTTCGTACGACGTGCGCGTCGAAGAAGCGGTAGGGCGGGGCGTCGGTCATGCGACGGGGGTCCTTTCGGGCGTCGTCAGGAGGCGGGGCGGGCGGTGGGCGCCGGTGAGGGAGCGGGGCCTCAGCTGACCTTCTTGGCCTTCTCGATCGCGGCGGCGAGGCTTTCGAGCAGGGGGGCGCAGCCGGCGTAGGAGTAGCGCGGCTCGCTGAGCCAGGGGGTGATCTGGCCGGCCTTGACGGCGGGGAGCCCGGCCCAGGTGGGCTTGGACCCGAGGTCCTTGGGCTGCAGGGCGGAGGTGCGGTTGTCGAGCAGGATCAGGTCGGCGGCGTACTTGCCGGCGTTCTCCCAGCTGAGGCTCTCGAAGAAGCCGCCGGTGACCTTGTCGGGGACGATGAGCTCGACGCCGAGCTGCTTGAAGTAGGTGAGGTCGGCGTAGACGCTCGGCTCGGAGACGTAGAGCAGGTCGGCGGAGCCGGACGCGCAGAGGACCTTGAGGCCCTTCTTGGCCTTGGCGGCCTGGCGGAGGGTCTCGGACGCCTTCTCGAAGCGTGCCCTCGCGTCCGTGACCTTCTTGGCCTTGAGGTCGGCGCCGAGCGACCCGGCGAGCTCGGCGTAGCGACCGATGACCTGGGTCAGCGAGACCTTGGTGACGTTCAGGCCGACGCTGGGGGCGAGGCCGAGGATCTTCTTCTTGCTGTCGTCCGGCACGTACCAGAGTTCCTGCGCCTGGAGCATGTTGGTCACGAGCAGCTCGGGGCTCATGGCCGCGTACTTCTCGACGTTGAACTCGCCCCAGGCGTTGCCGAGGACCGTCACCTTGTCGACGTCGAGGTCGCCGGCCTGCGGGTCGGGCTTGCCGTCCTTGAGCTTCGTCGGGCCGAAGACGCCCGCGCACTCGAAGCCGAAGTCGTGCAGGGCCGCGGCGGTACCGGTGAAGGCGACGACCTTCTTCGGGGTCTTGTCGGCCTTGACCGTGGTGCCCCGGTCGTCCTTGAAGGTCCAGGGGCCGGAGCCCGAACCCGAACCGGAGTCGTCCGAGTCCTTCGAGCCGCCACCCCCGCAGGCGGTGAGGAAGGCGCCGATGCCGAGGGCGCCACCGGCGGCGAGGATGCCGCGGCGGGACGGGGAGGAGGTGCGGGGGGTGCTCATGGACGTACTTCTCTCGGGAGTGTGTCCGAACGAACCTCGTTCGATGGGGCGGTGTCAGGGTAGGCTAACCTAACCGGGTGTTGGTCGAGAGTCCCCCCCAAAACCCAGCGGAACCGCCGAAATCGGCGGCGCCCCGCAGCCGGAGCACGGCACGTGCCGCCGGGCTGCTCGCCGCGGTCGCGCTGCTGGCGCTGGTCGTGGTCGCGAGCATCGCCGTCGGCGCCAAGCCGATCCCCCTCGACCAGGTCTGGCACGGGCTCTTCCACGCCACGGGCAGCGACACCGACGTGGTCGTGCGCGACGTGCGGGTGCCCCGCACCCTGCTCGGACTGCTCGTCGGCGCCGGGCTCGGACTCGCCGGCGTGGTGATGCAGGCGCTCACCCGCAACCCGCTCGCCGACCCCGGACTGCTCGGCGTCAACGCCGGAGCCTCGGCCGCGGTCGTCTCCTCCGTCACGTTCTTCGGCGTCACGTCGGTCCGCGAATATGTGTGGTTCGCCTTCCTCGGCGCCGCCGTCGTCGCGGTGGTGGTCTACGTGCTCGGCGGCAGCCGGGGCGCGACCCCCGTACGGCTCGCGCTCGCGGGCACCGCGGTGACGTACGCGCTCTACGGGTACGTCAACTCCGTCCAGCTCCTCGACTCCGCCGCGCTCGACAAGATGCGCTTCTGGACGGCCGGTTCGCTCGCCGTCGCCGACCTGGACGTCGTACGGCAGATCGCGCCGTTCATCGCGGCCGGTGTGCTGATCGCCCTGGCGCTCGCCCGTCCCCTGAACGCGGTGGCGCTGGGCGACGACACCGCGCGGGCGCTCGGCGCCCGGCTGACGCGGACCCGCGTCCTCGCGATGGCCGCCGTCACGCTGCTGTGCGGCGCGGCCACCGCCGCCTGCGGCCCCATCGTCTTCATCGGCCTGATGGTCCCGCACATCGTCCGCAGCCTCACCGGCCCGGACCTGCGCTGGGTCATGCCCTACGCGGCCGTCCTGTCGCCCGTGCTGCTGCTCGGCGCGGACGTGATCGGCCGGGTCGTCGCCCGGCCCGGTGAACTCCAGGCCGGCATCGTCACCGCGCTCATCGGCGGGCCCGTCTTCATCCATCTCGTACGTCGCCGGAGGATGGCCCAGCTGTGACCGCCAAAACGATCCGCACCCGTGGCGGGCTGTCCCTGCGCGTGGCTCCCCGGTCGGCCCTCGTCGTGGCTCTGCTCCTGGCCCTCGCGCTCACCGCCTCGGTCGTCCTCATCGGCTCCGGCGACTTCCCCATGACGCCCGCCGAGGTCCTCGCGACCCTGACCGGCGGCGGCACCCCCGCCCAGGAGTTCATCGCGTGGGACCTGCGGCTTCCGCGCGTCCTGGTCGGGCTGCTCGTCGGGGCGGCCCTCGGGCTCGCCGGCGCGGTCTTCCAGTCCGTCTCCCGCAACCCGCTGGGCAGCCCCGACGTGATCGGTTTCGGCCAGGGCTCGGCGGCCGGGGCCCTCACCGTCATCGTCCTCTTCCACGGCGGCACGTTCGCCGTGGCGGGCGGCGCTCTCGTCGGCGGCGTGCTCACCGGCCTCGCCGTCTATCTGCTCTCGTGGCAGAAAGGCATCCACGGCTACCGCCTCGTCCTCGTCGGCATCGGCGCGACCGCCGTGCTCACCGCCGCCCGCGACTACCTCATGACCAAGGCCGACATCGTCGACGCCACCCGGTCGATGGTGTGGATGGTCGGCTCGCTCAACGGACGCGACTGGTCCCAGGTGTGGCCGCTGCTCGTCGTGTGCGGCGTCGTCTTCCCCGTCGTTTTCGGCCAGGGGCGGTCGCTGCGGATGCTGGAGATGGGCGACGACGCCGCGTACGCGCTCGGCGTACGGGTCGAGCGGTGCCGGCTCGTGCTGGTGGTGGCCGCCGTGCTGCTGACCGCCGTCGCGACCGCCGCCGCCGGGCCCGTCGCCTTCGTCGCGCTGGCCGCGCCGCAGCTCGCCCGGCGGCTCACCCGCGCCCCCGGCCCCAACCTGGCCGCCGCCACCTGCATGGGCGCGGCCCTGCTGGTCGGCGCCGACTGGGCGTCCCAGCGGGTCTTCGGGGCGGACCAACTGCCCGTCGGCGCCGTGACCGGAATGCTCGGCGGCTGCTATCTGCTGTGGCTGCTGGTCACCGAGCGCAGGGCGGGCCGGATATGAGCGGGCCCCACCCCGACCACCGGCCGGCTGCCGACCGGCCGCACAGCGCCCAGGATTCCAGGAGAGACCCCATGAGCCGACTGGCGGCCGAATCCGTCACCCTCGCCTACGACCGGCGGGTCATCGCCGAGGACCTCTCGGTCGCGGTGCCCGACAACTCCTTCACGGTCATCGTCGGCCCCAACGCCTGCGGCAAGTCCACGCTGCTGCGCGCCCTGTCGCGGATGCTCAAGCCGACCGCCGGAGCCGTCCTCCTGGACGGCTCCGCCATCGACTCCCACCCCGCCAAGCAGGTGGCCCGCACCCTCGGGCTGCTGCCACAGTCCTCGGTCGCCCCCGACGGGATCACCGTCGGCGACCTCGTCGCCCGCGGCCGCCACCCCCACCAGGGACTGCTGCGACAGTGGTCGAGGGAGGACGAGCGGATCGTTCTCGAGTCCATGGCCGCGACCGGCGTCGACGCGCTCGCCGACCGGTACGTCGACGAACTCTCCGGCGGACAGCGCCAGCGGGTCTGGATCGCGATGGCCCTCGCCCAGCAGACCCCGCTGCTGCTCCTCGACGAGCCGACCACCTACCTCGACATCCAGCACCAGATCGAGGTCCTCGACCTCTGCGCCGAACTGCACGAGGAGCAGGGCCGCACCCTGGTCGCCGTGCTGCACGACCTCAACCACGCCGCGCGCTACGCCACGCATCTGATCGCGATGCGCGACGGGCGGGTCGTCGCCGAGGGGGCGCCGGCGGACGTGGTGACCGCCGAGCTGGTGGAACGCGTGTTCGGGTTGCGGTGTCAGGTCATCGAGGACCCGGAGACCGGGACGCCCCTGGTCGTGCCCGCCGCCCGGCGGTCCCGGGCCGCTACAGCAGCGACCGCAGGCGCAGCACGTCCCGCAGGCTCGCCTGCACCCTGACCCGGCCGGCGGCCCAGGCCTTCGCGAACTTCAGCCTGCCGTCGACCAGCGCCACCAGATCGTCCCCGGACATCGTCAGGGCGATCTCCGCCCGTCGCTCGGGGGTGCCCGGGACGGTCCGCACGTCCTGGATGTGGCCGCCCGCGAGATGACCCACGAAGGTGACGTCGAGGTCGGTGAGGTGACAGCTGAGCGAGCGGTCGGGCGCGGCGGCGTCGCGGAGGTCACCGCTCGCCCCCGCGAGGTTCTCCGCCAGCCGGTCGAGTGCGCTGCGGCACTCCTCGATGGTCGCCATCGGTAGGGACGGTACCCCAGTGGACCGCGTACGCCGCTCAGGCGCCGTTTGGAGGTAGCGTCGAAGCCATGACCGATCCGATGACCGGTGCGCGGGAGCTGCCGGTGCCCCAGCCGGAGAACGCCACCCCGGACGCCGGGGCCGGCGCCGACCGGCCGCTGCCGCTGGGCGTCGACCGCACCCCCACCGGCGACGCCGCCGTGGACGCCCAGCTGGCCAGACTGGCCGACGCCGACCACCTCGCGGCGAGCGGCCACCTGGAGGTGTACGAGGATGTACACCGGGGCCTGCGCGACGCGCTCACCGCGCTCGACCGGCGCCCCGGCCCGTCCGCACCGCCCGTGCCCCTCGGGTCCCCCGCTTCGTACGACACCAGGAGCTGAACCACTCGTGGCAGTGACCCGCCCGCGCCGCAGCCGACTCGACGCCGAGCTGGTGCGCCGGAAACTCGCCCGCTCCCGCGAGCACGCGAGCCAGCTGATCGCGGCGGGCCGCGTGACCGTCGGCGGCACGACCGCGACCAAGGCCGCCACCCAGGTGGAGATCAGCGCCGCCGTCGTCGTCACCCAGGACGAGAACGACCCGGACTACGTCTCCCGCGGCGGCCACAAGCTCGCGGGCGCCTTCGCCGCGTTCGTCCCGCTCGGGCTGAAGGTCGAGGGCCGCCGCGCACTCGACGCCGGCGCCTCCACGGGCGGCTTCACGGACGTCCTGCTGCGCGCGGGTGCCGCCCACGTCGTCGCCGTGGACGTGGGCTACGGACAGCTCGCCTGGTCGCTCCAGAGCGACGAGCGGGTCACCGTGAAGGACCGCACGAACGTCCGCGAGTTGACGCTGGAGCAGATCGACGACCAGCCCGTCGACCTGATCGTGGGCGATCTGTCCTTCATCCCGCTCGGCCTGGTGCTGCCCGCCCTCGTGCGCTGCGCCGCGCCCGACGCCGACCTGGTGCTGATGGTGAAGCCGCAGTTCGAGGTGGGCAAGGAGCGGCTCGGCACCGGTGGCGTGGTGCGCAGCACCCAGCTGCGGGCCGAGGCGGTCCGCGCGGTCGCCGCCCGGGCGGCGGGCCTCGGACTCGGCGTGCTGGGCGTGACGGCGAGCCCGCTGCCCGGACCCTCGGGCAACGTCGAGTACTTTCTGTGGCTGCGCGCCGGAGCGCCCGAACTGGACCCGGCGGACGTTGACCGTGCAGTGGCGGAGGGGCCCCGTTGACCACTTCAGAAGCAGCATCAGCAGCATCGCAGGAGCAGAACCCGGCGGGGGAGGAGACCGGCGCACGCACGGTCTTCCTCCTCGCCCACACCGGCCGCCCGGCGGCCATCCGCAGCGCCGAGCTGGTCGTCCAAGGACTGCTGCGCTGCGGAATCGGCGTGCGGGTGCTGGCCGAGGAGGCCGCCGACCTGCCGTTGCCGCCCTCGGCCGAGCTGGTGGAGGCCGGCCCGGGCAAGCCGGACGTCCTTCAGGGGTGCGAGCTCCTGGTGGTGCTCGGCGGGGACGGCACGCTGCTGCGGGGCGCCGAGTTCGCGCGGCGCTCCGGGGTGCCGATGCTGGGCGTGAACCTCGGCCGGGTCGGCTTCCTCGCCGAGGCCGAGCGGGACGACCTCGACAAGGTCGTCGACCGGGTCGTGACGCGGGCCTACGAGGTCGAGGAGCGGATGACCCTCGACGTCCTGGTGCGCAACGACGGACACGTCGTGCACACCGACTGGGCGCTGAACGAGGCGTCGGTCGAGAAGGCCGCGCGCGAGCGGCTGCTGGAGGTCGTCACCGAGGTCGACGGCAGGCCGGTCTCGCGGTTCGGCGGCGACGGCGTCGTCTGCGCCACCCCGACCGGCTCCACCGCCTACGCCTTCTCGGCGGGCGGCCCGGTGGTCTGGCCGGAGGTCGAGGCGCTGCTGATGGTCCCCATCAGCGCGCACGCGCTCTTCGCCAAGCCCCTGGTCACCGCGCCGGACTCGGTGCTCGCCGTGGAGGTGCAGCCGCAGACGCCCAACGGTGTGCTGTGGTGTGACGGCAGACGGACCGTCGAACTTCCGGCCGGCGCGCGGGTGGAGGTACGGCGGGGCGCGGTGCCGGTGCGTCTCGCGCGCCTGCACCACGCGTCGTTCACGGACCGGCTGGTCGCGAAGTTCGCCCTGCCGGTCGCCGGGTGGCGGGGCGCGCCGCACTAGCCGTGTCCGGCGGCTCGTGTCGTCCGCACCACCGCTGCGCGGCGGTGTCCTCAATCGCCGGACGGGCTGTCATTGGGCTGAGGTCAGCCACATCAAGCCCGTCCGGCGTTTGAGGACGCGCCCGCAGGGCGCTCGCCGCCGCAGGCGGCAACGACGGGCCCGCAGCCGAAGATCCGTCGGTCAGGCCCGGTCGGCGAGCCACGCGCGTGCCGCCGCGAGAGCCGAGTCGCGGCCTTCCGTCAGCTCTTTCTCGGTGAAGACGTCCGTGCGGAGGTGCGGCGGTATGCCCGCGCCGTCGTACGTCGTGCGGCCGTCCTTCGCGCTCAGGAACTCCTCGTTCGGGAGCCAGAACTTCCAGCCGTTGGGCAGCATGCGCTCCAGCTTGTCGGAGAACAGCACCTGGGTGTTCTCACCGATCAGCGTGGGCTTCGGCCCGCGGCCCAGCAGGGCCTGGGTGAGGGTCTCGCCCGCGCTCATCGTCAGCCGCCCGGTGAGGACGGCCAGGGGCCCGGTGTAGACCGGTCCCTGGTGCGGGCGGAGGAGGACCGGCTCGGCGGGGGTGAACTTACGGGGGTCGCGGGCGTCGTTCCGCGCGTGCTTGAGATAGGCCGTGTAGGACCGGTCGGTCAGCCGCTCGGCCACGTCCAGGGCGAGGCGGTCGGAGCCGCCGCCGTTGAGCCGCAGATCGAGGATCAGGCCGCGCAGGGCCTTCGGGCCGCGCGTCCGGGTGGCGGTGAAGACCTCGTCGAGGGCCTTGCTCAGCACGGCCTTGTCGGCCTCGTAGCCGTCGCCCTGCTCGTAGCCCTGGAAACCGGTGATGCGGAGGAAGCCGATCCGGTCGGTGCCCTCGGAGTAGGTGATCTGCCCGTTCGCCCGGGACAGCCGGAGATCCCCGACGGGGCCCGCGAGGACCGCCTCGTCGATGCGCTTCCGCCCTTCCTTGTCGGGCATGACGGTGTCCTCGCGGATTCCGGAGAAGTACTCCTTGGGTCGTGTGAGGTCGACCAGTCCGGTGTGCCCGTCGTGCAGCGGCCGGATCATCTCCACCAGGATCGAGTACAGCTCGGCGGGGCTGGTCGTGCGGGTGATCCGCGGCCGGAAGCGCTCGCGCGTGGCGTTCCAGTCGATGTTCCGGGCGGCGAAGAAGGGGTAGTTCTCGGCGTAGGTCTGCCAGTAGACGTCGAAGACGTCCCGCGGGTCCGCATCGGTGTTCGGTGCGGGAGGGGTCTCGCCGTGGCAGTTCGCGGGCAGCGCGGCCGTGCGGCGCAGCGTGCGGTGGCCCACGTTGTCGGCGAAGGCGAACTCCGCCCGGTCCGGACCCGTGGCGTTCACCGTGACCACGTCGCCGTCCTGCCGGAAGGGGCCCGTGGCGGTCGGCCGGGTGGCGGTCAGTTCACCGGGAACGCAGCTGACGGCCGTGGTCTCGTACGTCCGCAGCAGCCGGCCGCTGTTCTCGACGGAGACGACCGTGCCGTAGCCGTCCATGCGCCATGTGCCCTCCAGCCCCGCCGGGCGGGGGCTGTGGGCGACCGCGTCCCCGGTGCCGGCGGCGGTGGTCAGGGCGACCGCGGTGGCGAGCAGGAGCGTGGTGGCGCGGGGAGTACGGGATCGAATGGTCATACGGACCTCATGGGTGTGTCGTCGGACCGGCGGGAACTGCCACGACAAGCCTTGCCGGTAGGGGGATCCGGGGCCATGGAGTGATCACCCGGACCGGTGGTGGGGCTGTCCCCAGGGCGGTCGGTGGGGGTGGCCGTCGCGAGGCGCCCTCAGAACCTCGTATGGTCGTATCCGTGTTGGAGGAGATGCGGATCCGGTCCTTGGGCGTCATTGATGACGCGGTGGTCGAGCTGTCACCCGGTTTCACCGCGGTGACCGGTGAGACCGGCGCGGGCAAGACCATGGTCGTCACCAGCCTCGGTCTGCTGCTCGGCGGGCGCGCCGATCCCGCCCTGGTGCGGGTGGGGGCCAAGGCCGCCGTGGTCGAGGGGAGGATCACCGTCGACCACGCCTCGCCCGCTGCCGTGCGGGCCGAGGAGGCCGGCGCCGAACTCGACGACGGCACGCTGCTCATCAGCCGCACCCTCTCCGCCGAGGGGCGCTCGCGCGCCCACCTCGGCGGCCGGAGCGTGCCCGTGGGGCTGCTGGCCGAGCTGGCGGACGACCTCGTCGCCGTGCACGGCCAGACCGACCAGCAGGGGCTGCTGCGCCCGGCCCGGCAGCGGCAGGCCCTCGACCGGTACGCGGGCGACGCGGTGTCCGTGCCGCTCGCCAAGTACGGCGGCGCCTACCGCAGGCTGCGGGCCGTCGTCGCCGAGCTGGAGGAGCTGACCACGCGCGCCCGCGAGCGCGCCCAGGAGGCCGATCTGCTGCGCTTCGGTCTGGACGAGATCGCCGCCACCGCGCCCCTGCCGGGGGAGGACGCCGAACTCGCCGCGGAGGCCGGGCGGCTCGGCCACGCCGAGGCCCTCGCCTCCGCGGCCACCGCCGCGCACGCCGCCCTCGCCGGAAACCCCGAGGACCCCGAGGCTTTCGACGCCACCAGCCTCGTCGCCGGCGCGCACCGCACCCTGGAGTCCGTGCGCTCCCACGACCCCGCCCTCGCCTCGCTCGCCGAGCGGCTCGGCGAGCTCGGCATCCTGCTCGCGGACGTCGCCGGGGAGCTCGCCGGGTACGCCTCCGACCTCGACGCCGACCCCCGCCGGCTCGCGGCGGTGGAGGAGCGGCGCGCCGCCCTGACCCATCTGACCCGCAAGTACGGGTCGGACATCGCCGCCGTGCTGGCCTGGGCCGAGGAGGGCGCGGCCCGGCTCGGCGAGCTGGAGGGCGACGACGACCGCATCGGCGAACTCACCGCCGAGCGGGACGCGCTCCGCGCCGAGCTGGGCGAGCTGGCGCAGGCACTGACCGACGCCCGGACGGAGGCGGCGAAGCGATTCGCCGACGCGGTCACCGCCGAACTGGCCTCGCTCGCCATGCCGCACGCGCGCGTCACCTTCTCCGTCCGGCAGAGCGAGGTGGACCGGCCGGAGACCGGGATCGAGGTCGCCGGCCGGGCCGTCGCGTACGGCCCGCACGGCGCCGACGACGTCGAGCTGCTGCTCGCCCCGCACCCCGGCGCCCAGCCCCGCCCCATCGCGAAGGGGGCGTCCGGTGGTGAGCTGTCCCGCGTCATGCTCGCCGTCGAGGTGGTCTTCGCGGGCTCCGACCCCGTGCCGACGTACCTCTTCGACGAGGTCGACGCCGGTGTCGGCGGAAAGGCCGCCGTCGAGGTCGGGCGCCGGCTGGCCAAGCTGGCCCGGACCGCGCAGGTCGTGGTCGTCACCCACCTCCCGCAGGTCGCGGCCTTCGCCGACCGCCATTTGGTGGTGGAGAAGACCCACGAGGGCTCGGTGACCCGAAGCGGCGTCCAGGCCATGGAGGGCGAGGACCGGGTACGCGAACTCTCCCGCATGCTGGCGGGCCAGGAGGACTCCCAGCTGGCCCGCGCCCACGCCGAGGAACTCCTGGCGGCGGCGCGCGACTCGGGGCACTGAGCGGGCCCCTGAGGGGCACGGGCCGGGGCGAGCAGGCACCGTCCGCGCGTGGGCGATGGTCCGGCCTGGTCTTGGTTACGGACGCCCTGGTCACTCATGTGAGTGAATCCGTGGATGCGTGGGCGAGGTAAGGCCGACAAATCACGCAATGCTGGTGCAGGGAGGTCATGGGGGGCTGGCATCCTGGGCTCAGCACCGTGTCGTACGACTCTGCCCGACTCTGCCCGACTCCGCCGACGTCGAATCAGGAGCTCCGCCCGCGTGAGCAGTACACCCGGCCTGTCGCACACGCGGCCGTCCCTGCACGCCGTACAGGTCCTGGGCAGCGGGAGCGCGGGCAGTGGCGCGCACGTGCGGTCGCTCGCCGCCGGGCTCGTGGCGCGCGGGCTGCGGGTGACCGTGTGCGCGCCGCGCGGTACGGGGGAGGGGTACGCCTTCGCGGGCTCGGGCGCCTCGTTCGCCCCGCTGCCGACGTGCGCGGACGCGTCGGCGGTCGCCGGGATCCGGGCCGCCAGCCTCAGCGCCGACGTCGTGCACGCGCACGGACTGCGCTCGGGGGTGCTGGCGGCGCTGGCGCTGCGGGGCCGGCCCACCCCGCTGGTCGTCACCTGGCACACGAAGGTGCGGGCGCAGGGCGCGCGGGCCCACGTCGTGCGGCTGATGGAGCGGCGCGCGGCACGGGCGGCGGCCGTCCTGCTCGGCGCCTCCTCGGACCTCGTGGACCGGGCCCGGCGGCGCGGCGCGCGCGACGCCCGGCTGGCGCCGGTGGCGGTGCCCGCGCCGCGCCCCGGACCGCCGGAGGACGACCATCTGCGGCACAAGGCGCGCGCCGAACTCGGCGCCGTGGCCCGGCCCTTGCTGGTCGCCGTCGGCCGTCTGGAGCCGGGCCGGGGCTACGGGCCGCTCCTCGACGCCGCGCGGGCCTGGCGCGAGCTGGACCCGGAACCGCTGCTGATCGTGGCGGGCGAGGGCCCCGAGCGGCCGTGGCTGCAGCACCGGATCGAGACCGAGGCCCTTCCGATCCGGCTGGTCGGCCGGCGCGACGACGTGCCCGAGCTGCTGGCGGCCGCCGATGTGGCGATCCTGCCGAGCCGTTGGGAGGCCCGCTCGCTCCTGGCCCAGGAGGCGCTCCACGCGGGCGTCCCGCTGGTCGCGACCTCGGTCGGCGGCGTGCCCGACCTGGTCGGCGACGCCGCCGAACTCGTCCCCTACGGCGACCCGGACGCCCTCTCCGCCGCCGTCACCCGCCTCCTCGACGACCCCGCCCGCCGTACCGAACTCATCACCGCAGGCCATGCCCAGGCGGCGAGCTGGCCCTCGGAGGACGACACGGTCGCCCATGTCCTGAGCATCTACGACGAGCTGAGCCAACGGCTTGCCTGACGGCGTCTCGTGAGGGTGCCGTCCGGCCTTGGCCCCGGCGGGGCGGGCGCCCTGCGGGTGCGTCCTCAAGCTCCCCCAGCGGGCTGGTTGTGGCTGAGCTCAGCCGGTCTCGCCCGGACGGGCGGCAGGATCACGTCACATGCCGCCGGGCCTGCAGGGCCAGGCTCAGGGCCAGGGACGTCTGTGGGTCCTCCAGGTCCGTGCCCAGCAGGCGGGCGATGCGGGCCAGGCGGTCGTAGAGGGTCTGGCGGTTGAGGTGGAGTTCGCGCGCGGTTTCCGCCTTGCGGCCCGCGTGGGCGAGGTAGGTCTCCAGCGTCGGCAGGAGCGGTGGGCGGGCGGCGCGGTCGTGCGCGAGGAGCGGGCCGATGACCCGCTCGACGAACGCCGACAGATCGCCGTGGGAGCGCAGCCGCCACAGCAGCAGGTCGACGTCCAGCCGCCGCACATCGTGCCAGGGCCGGTCCGGCAGCCCCTGCGCCGCCGTCGCCGCGTCCGCCGCGTGCCGCAGGGCCGCACCCGCCGCCGCCCAGCCGACCGCCGCGCCGACCACCACGACCGGCGGCCGGGAACCCGCCCGGTCCGGCCACGCCCGCTCCACCCCCGCCCGCAGCGCCGCCGCCACCCGCTCACCGACCGCGGCCCGGTCGGTCTCCTCGCGCAGCCCGACCAGCAGCGGCATCCGGCCCTCCGGCAGCCGCACGCCCAGCAGTACCGGCGCGCCCACCGCCGTCAGCTCCTCGCGCACCGCATGGGCCAGTGCCGCCCAGCCGTCCGCCGACGCCGGTCCCGCGTGCCGGGCCTGCGGTCGCAGCACCACCGGCAGCAGCGGCCCCGGCCCCGGCCGGAAGCCCAGCACCCGGGCCTGTGCGGGCGCGTCCGCCGGGTCCAGCCGCTCCTCGGCGAGGTCGGTCAGGAAGTCGCCGCGCCCCCGCGCCGCCAGTTCCTCCTCCTGGCGCTCCTGGAGCAGGACGACCGCGAGCAGCCCCGCCGTGCGGTCCGCGGCGATGCGGTGCACCGGTGCGAGCGGCGCGTTCACCGGCAGGACGGCCAGCCGCGCCCGTACCGCGTCGGGCCCCGGGCCGCTGCCCGGGATGTCGGCGACCACGCTGCCCGCGAGGCCCCCGCCCGCGGCGGCCCCGGCCCGCAGCCCCTCCCAGACCTGGAGCGGATCTGCGGCACCGGGCTGGGGCGCGGGCCCGGTCGCGTACAGCAGCCGGCCGTCCGGCGTCTCCAGGAAGACCGGGTTGCCCGCGAACTCCGCGAATAACCGGAGGATCTCGGGCACCCCGCCCCCGTCCAGCAGCACCCGCGTGCACTGCCGGTGCACCTCCTCGGCGCGGCGCAGCAGGGCGTAGTGCTCATTGACCAGCTCGGTGTGGATCTCCTCGGTCACCGCCACGAACGGCACCTCCCGGTGCAGCTGGACGAGCGGCAGACCGTAGGAGCGGGCCGTGTCCACCACCGCGGCGGGCAGCGTCGCGAAGCGCGCGCCCAGCTCCACCACCAGGGCCGCGATGTCCCGCTCCACCAGTCCGCGGACGAAGGCCCGCTGCTCGGCGGGGCGGGTGCCCACCCCCAGGCCGGTGGTCAGCAGCAGCTCGCCGCCCTTGAGCAGTGCGGCGATGTTCGGCGCCTCCCCGGCGTGCACCCAGCGCACGGGCCGGTCCAGCCGGTCGGCGGCGGCCACGACCTCGGGCAGCCCCCGGCGCAGCGCGGGCAGTTCGAGAGCCCGCGCCACGGTGATCGTCCCTTGCGGGCCTCGCGGTTCCATTCCCCGATCCTCGCAGGGAACGCCTGCGGCCAGGACGGAAGGCGGCGGCGTCACCCCTCCCGGGGCGCCTCGGCCACGGCGGGCCGAAGCGCCGCCGCGACCGTACGTGTTCAGCTCACGCGTCCCGCCCGTCAGCCCCCGAACGCGCTCGACGCCGTCAGCCGCAGTGCCGTGTCGATCAGCGGCACGTGGCTGAACGCCTGCGGGAAGTTGCCCACCTGCCGCTGCAGGCGCGGATCCCACTCCTCCGCCAGCAGTCCCAGGTCGTTGCGGAGTGCCAGCAGCCGCTCGAAGAGCTGCCGGGCCTCGTCCACCCGGCCGATCATCGCGAGGTCGTCCGCGAGCCAGAAGGAGCAGGCCAGGAAGGCCCCTTCGTCACCCTCCAGACCGTCCACGCCCGCGTCCTCGCCGGCGGTGGGGTAGCGCAGGACGAAGCCGTCCGGCGTCGACAGCTCACGCTGGATGGCCTCGATGGTGCCGATGACGCGCTTGTCGTCGGGCGGCAGGAAACCCATCTGCGGGATCAGCAGCAGCGAGGCGTCCAGCTCCTTGGAGCCGTACGACTGGGTGAAGGTGTTGCGCTCCTTGTCGTACCCCTTCTCGCAGACGTCCCGGTGGATGTCGTCGCGCAGCTCGCGCCAGCGCTCCAGCGGGCCGTCCACGTCCCCGGACTCCAGGAGCTTGATGGTGCGGTCCACCGCCACCCAGGCCATCACCTTGGAGTGCACGAAGTGGCGGCGGGGGCCGCGCACCTCCCAGATGCCCTCGTCCGGCTCGTTCCAGTGGTCCTCGAGATAGCCGATGAGGCGCAGCTGGAGGAGCGAGGCGTAGTCGTTGCGGGCGAGCCCGGTCATGTGCGCGAGGTGCAGCGCCTCGGTGACCTCGCCGTAGACGTCCAGCTGGAGCTGGCCCGCCGCGCCGTTGCCGATCCGGACCGGGCTGGAGTTCTCGTAGCCCGGCAGCCACGGCAGCTCCGCCTCGCCCAGCTCGCGCTCGCCCGCGATGCCGTACATGATCTGGAGGTTCTCCGGGTCGCCCGCGACCGCGCGCAGCAGCCACTCGCGCCAGGCCCGCGCCTCTTCGCGGTAGCCGGTGCGCAGCAGCGAGGAGAGGGTGATCGCGGCGTCCCGCAGCCAGGTGAAGCGGTAGTCCCAGTTCCGGGAGCCGCCGATGTCCTCGGGCAGCGAGGTGGTGGGCGCGGCGACGATGCCGCCCGTCGGGGCGTAGGTGAGCGCCTTGAGGGTGATCAGCGAGCGGACGACGGCGTCCCGGTAGGGGCCGTGGTACGTACAGTGCTCGACCCACTCCCGCCAGAACTCCTCCGTCGCCTCCAGCGACCCCTCCGGGTCGGGCAGCGCCGGCGCCTCGCCGTGCGAGGGCTGCCAGCTGATGGTGAAGGCCACCCGCTCGCCGGGGGAGACGGTGAAGTCGGAGTAGGTGGTGAGGTCCTTGCCGAAGGTCTCGGCCGAGGTGTCCAGCCACACCGAGTCGGGTCCCGCGACGGCCACCGTGCGGTCGCCGACCTTGTGGACCCACGGCACGACCCGCCCGTAGGAGAACCGCATCCGCAGCGAGGAGCGCATCGGCACCCGGCCGCTGACGCCTTCCACGATCCGGATCAGCTGGGGCGCGCCGTCACGCGGCGGCATGAAGTCGATCACCCGCACGGTGCCGCGCGGGGTGTCCCATTCGGATTCGAGCACGAGGGAGTCCCCCCGGTACCGGCGTCGGTCCGCGTGCGGTGGCGCCGCCCCCGAGGGGTGTGCGGGACCGATGCGCCAGAAACCGTGCTCCTCGGTGCCCAGCAGCCCGGCGAATGTCGCGTGGGAATCAAAGCGGGGGAGGCACAGCCAGTCGGCCGTGCCGTCCCGGCAGACAAGGGCGGCGGTCTGCATATCGCCGATGAGTGCGTAATCCTCGATACGCCCGGCCACGTCATCTCCAGTCGAACGGCCACGTGACCCCGAAGGGTCCTCTTGCGGTCAAGCGATCTTTGACGAGCTCTTGTTCCGGGGAGGGGCAGGGATGGTGCCGTGCCGGCCGGCTCGCTGCATGTGTCCGTGCAGGATACGACGCCCAGTTGGTGCGACGCGCGACAGTTGGTTGAGGAAACTGTGCCGAATGGGTGGCCCGGGCAGGCCGGACCGGACGGGCCGGCGCGGGCGCCCGGAAGGGGCCGCCGAGAGGGCGCCGGGGCCCGGCGAGGGGCCGCCGAAGGGACACGAAGGAGGCACCCCCGCCGGCCCGCGAGGAGCCGCCGGGGGGCCGCCACGGCGCCGCCGGACGCGTCCGGGCCCGGGCGCTGATACCCTGGTACCCCGTGGACCGGTGGGCGCAAGACCCCCCAACCGCAGCGACGGCACCCCCGAAGAAATCCGGGTGATCGCCGATACGCACCTCACCTCGCGACCACGGGAGCCCCCCTTTGGCCATTGCCGCAAAGCCCACGACGACCAAGCACCTCTTCGTCACCGGGGGTGTCGCTTCCTCGCTCGGCAAGGGGCTGACCGCCTCCAGCCTGGGTGCGCTGCTCAAGGCGCGGGGTCTGCGGGTCACGATGCAGAAGCTCGACCCGTACCTGAACGTCGACCCCGGCACGATGAACCCGTTCCAGCACGGTGAGGTGTTCGTCACCAACGACGGCGCCGAGACCGACCTCGACATCGGCCACTACGAGCGCTTCCTCGACGTCGACCTCGACGGCTCCGCCAACGTCACCACCGGCCAGGTCTACTCCACCGTGATCGCCAAGGAGCGGCGCGGCGAGTACCTGGGCGACACCGTGCAGGTCATCCCGCACATCACCAACGAGATCAAGCACCGCATCCGGCGCATGGCGACCGACGACGTCGACGTCGTGATCACCGAGGTCGGCGGCACCGTCGGCGACATCGAGTCGCTGCCGTTCCTGGAGACGGTCCGCCAGGTCCGCCACGAGGTCGGCCGCGACAACGTCTTCGTCGTGCACATCTCGCTCCTGCCGTACATCGGCCCCTCGGGCGAGCTCAAGACCAAGCCGACCCAGCACTCGGTCGCCGCCCTGCGCAACATCGGCATCCAGCCCGACGCGATCGTGCTGCGCGCCGACCGCGAGGTGCCGACCGCGATCAAGCGCAAGATCTCGCTGATGTGCGACGTCGACGAGGACGCGGTGGTGGCCGCGATCGACGCCCCGTCGATCTACGACATCCCCAAGGTGCTGCACACCGAGGGCCTGGACGCCTACGTCGTGCGCAAGCTCGACCTGCCGTTCCGCGATGTGAACTGGACCCAGTGGGAGGACCTGCTGGACCGCGTCCACAACCCCGACCACGAGGTCACCGTCGCGCTCGTCGGCAAGTACATCGACCTGCCCGACGCCTACCTCTCGGTCACCGAGGCCATCCGCGCCGGCGGCTTCGCCAACCGCGCCAAGGTCAAGGTCAAGTGGGTCGCCTCGGACGACTGCAAGACGCCCGCCGGCGCCAAGCAGCAGCTCGCCGACGTCGACGCGATCTGCATCCCGGGCGGCTTCGGCGACCGCGGTGTGAACGGCAAGGTCGGCGCGATCACCTACGCCCGTGAGAACAAGGTCCCGCTGCTGGGCCTGTGCCTGGGTCTGCAGTGCGTCGTCATCGAGGCCGCGCGCAACCTCGCCGGCATCGAGGGCGCGAACTCCACCGAGTTCGACCCCGCCACCGCCAACCCGGTCATCTCCACCATGGCCGAGCAGATGGACATCGTCGCCGGCGAGGGCGACATGGGCGGCACCATGCGGCTCGGCATGTACCCGGCGAAGCTCGCCGAGGGCTCCATCGTCCGTGAGGTCTACGGGGGCGAGCCCTACATCGAGGAGCGCCACCGTCACCGCTACGAGGTGAACAACTCCTACCGCGCCGAGCTGGAGAAGAAGGCCGGTCTGGTCTTCTCGGGCACCTCCCCGGACAACAAGCTCGTCGAGTACGTCGAATACCCGCGTGAGACGCACCCCTACCTGGTCGCCACCCAGGCGCATCCGGAGCTGCGCTCCCGCCCGACCCGCCCGCACCCGCTCTTCGCGGGTCTGGTCAAGGCGGCCGTCGCCCGCCGGCAGTCCGCCCAGCAGGGCTGATCGCGGGCCGACCGGCAGTCGGCCTATACGGTTACCGGGGTGAGGATCTTCCAGGAGACCCTCACCCCGGTTTCTGTTTTTCGGAAGGACGCACATGGGCATCAAGGACAACGCCGAGGAGTGGCGGGTCACCGAGACGAAGACGCCGTTCGTCGGCAACAAGACCAGCGTGGTCACGGACGCGGTGGTGATGCCGGACGGCTCCACCGTCACGCGCGACTACCAGGTGCACCCCGGATCGGTCGCCGTCCTCGCCCTCGACGAGCAGGACCGGGTGCTGGTCCTCAAGCAGTACCGCCACCCGGTGCGCCAGCGGCTGTGGGAGATCCCCGCCGGTCTGCTCGACATCCCCGGCGAGAACCCGCTGCGCGCGGCCCAGCGCGAGCTGTACGAGGAGGCGCACGTCAAGGCGGAGGACTGGCGGGTCCTCACCGACGTCTACACCACGCCGGGCGGCTGCGACGAGGCCGTACGGGTCTTCCTGGCCCGGGATCTGTCCGACGTGGTGGGCGAGCGGTTCGAGGTCTCCGAGGAGGAGGCCGACATGGAGTTGGCGCGGGTGCCGCTGGACGAGCTGGTGCGCGGCGTCCTCGCGGGTGACCTGCACAACAACTGCCTGGTCGTGGGCGTCCTCTCGCTCGTCGCGGCGCGGGCCGCGGATGCCCTGGACGATCTCCGCCCGGCACAGGCGCCGTGGCCTGCGCGGCCGTTCGAGGTGTGAGCGGTCGGCTGCGTCATCTGCGGCGGTGAGCGCCCTGCGGGCGCGGGGTCCAGCGCCCGGAAGGGGGGGAAAAACCTCCCCCATGTGGGGGGAACACCCGCCAA
>NZ_JBVIQR010000013.1:24259-177414 GCF_055576875.1 Streptomyces sp. NPDC033229
TCCTTTGTTTCTTCGCTCGCAGTCTCCATTCTCCCGCCCCTCCTTTCCCCCCCCCCCCCCCCCCCCCCCCGCAGCGGTGGTGCGCAGGCGCGACTCCGTCGGACGATACGGCCAACCGAATAGGTGATCTTCGGTGAGGCGGATCGGGCTTCCCCCGAGGTGTGGTGGGCGGTGAACTAGGCTCGACGCGTTCCCGCCGCGGCCGCGACGGGCTCGTGCGTGCAGGTGGACGGGAGTGGGCCCCGTGGCGGAGCAGGCGGTGGAGACCGGAGGACTGGCGGCGGCTCCGCCCGAGCGGCGGCTGTCCGCCATGGGTACCGGGGTGAGAGCCCGTCAGGGCGGCGCCACGGCGGGCCGGTTCGTCGGCCGGGGCCGTGAGCTCAAGGCGCTGCGCGCCGACATCGTCCGCGCCGGGCTCGACACGCTCTCCGGCCGCAAGACGCCGCGCAGTCGGGTGCTGCTCATCGCCGGGCGCCCCGGCTCAGGACGCACGGCGCTGGCCGAGGAGCTGGTGAGACGGCTGGCCGGGGAGTACCCGGACGGGGTGGTGCGCGCCCGCCTCACGGGGGTCGACGGGGAGCCCGTCCCCACTGAGCGGACCGCCCGCGCCCTGCTCACCGCGCTCGGCGCGCCCGTACCGGCCGGCGCCGGGGAGGACGAGCTGACCGAGGCGCTGCGCGGCGCGCTCGACGGCCGCCGGGTGGTGCTGCTCTACGACGACGCGGCGGGCGCCGAGCAGGTGGACCCGCTGCTGCCGGACGAATCGGCGTGCCTGGTCGTCGCCGTCTCCCGGGGCCCGCTGACGGGCGTTCCCGATGTGCGGCCCTGCACCCTCGGCGGCCTCGACGTGGCCGCCGCAGTCGATCTCCTGGAGTGGTACGCGGGCCCCACCCGGATCACCTGCGACCCGGTGGCGGCGGCCTGCGTCGTGGAGGAGTGCGGCGGACAGCCCGCGGCCCTGGTCCTCGTCGGCGGCTGGCTCGCGGCCCGGCCCAAGATGTCGGTCGTCGACGTGGCCAAGCGGCTGCGGGAACTGGCACCCGCCGAGGGCCACGAAGGGGTCGGCGGACGCCCCCTGGGGCGGGCCTTCCGGCTCGCCTACGAATCGCTGCCGCAGACCCCGGCCCGGGTCCTGCGGCTGCTCGCCCTGGCCCCCGCCGGACTGGTCGACGCCCACACCGCCTCCGCGCTGGCGGGCTGTTCGGTCTCCGCCGCCCAGGCCGCGCTGGAGGAATTCACCGCCCAGGGGTTCCTGCACGCCGAACCCGCCGAGGTGCCCGCCGCACCCGCCGAGGTGCCGGCCGGGGCCGGCACCCGGTCCTGCGAGCCCCCGGCACCGCAGTACCGGGTGCCGGGCTGCCTCATGTCGATGCTGCGTGCCGCGCTGTACGAGCGGGAGCGGCCCGCCGAGGTGGAGTTGGCGCGGGCGCGGATGCTGGAGCGGACCGTACGCCAGCTGCACTCCTGCCGGGCCATCACCGAAACGGGGGACCTCGCCACCCGGAAGAGGATCGCCGAACTGCCGCGCCCGCTGCGCTTTCCCACCCGGCAGGCCGCCGAGGAGTGGCTGCTGTCGCGATTGCCGACGCTGCTGGCCGCGGCCCGGCTGGCGGTGGAGGACGGCCGTCTCGACACGCTCGCCCGGCGGCTGGTCTCCGCGCTGACCCGGGCGCTGACGGCCCATCTGGGGGCCGAGCGGGCGGCGCCGGAGCTGTACGGGCTGCACCAACTGGTCCTCGACGTCGCACAGCGCTGCGAGATGCCGCTGGAGAAGGGCGCGGCGCTGCTGAACCTCGGTGACCTCGACGCCCGGGCGGGCCGTACGACGGAGGCGCTGGACCGCTACCGCGAGGCGCTGCGGGCGGCGCGCGAATCGGGCGACCCGTACGCCACCAGCCGGTCGCTGGAGTCCATCGCCGCCGCGCACCAGGAGCTCGGCGACTGGCAGCGCGCCGCCGACTGGTACCGGCGCGGCCTCGAACTGCGGCTGACGCGGGGTGAACTCGCCGACGAGGCACGGCTCTACGGGCGGCTCGGCGCGGTGTACACCTACGCGGGCGAGTGGGGTGACGCGCTGCGCAGTTGGCGCGCGGCGGCGGCGGCGTGCCGCAGGCTGCGGGACCTGCCCGGCCATGCGCGGGCCCTGAGCGAGGCCGCCCGGGTGCAGGAGTACGCGGGCCGGCCGCAGGAGGCGTTGCGCACCTGCCTGGAGGCGGTGGAGTGCGCGCGGCAGGCGGGTGACATACGGCTGCAGGCGGCGGTCCGGCTGCGGCTGGCGGACACCCTGGAGCGCCTCGGCGACCGGGCGGCCGCCGATCTGCACCGCGTCGAGGCCGAGCGGCTGCTGGCGGCGGCTCCCGCCGGCTCCGGCCCCGCCGGGCCGGAAGCGGCCGGTGACCCGCTGCCCGGCGCCGCCGGGGGCCCGATAGCCGGGAGCGGTGGGATCGCCGGCCTCGCCGGAACCACTGCTTCGAAGGCGGCCCGGAACCGGACCCGGAACGGGACCCAGGACCGGACCCGGATCCGGGCCCAGGACCGGGCCAGGGACGGCAAGGGCCAGCAGGCCCCGAAGGGCAGCCTACGAAATCAGTAGTGGTTCGCGAAAAGATTGACCCTTTACAAGGCTAGACAGCGCGAGATCCTTCATTAGACTGGTCGGGCCGCGATCGACGCGGTCTGCTCTGGTATGCCCCGGCATATCCGGATTAGCCTGTCATTATCTGATTCAAGGACCGTGATCGACGTGAAGGTCGGCATCCCCCGCGAGGTCAAGAACAACGAGTTCCGCGTGGCCATCACGCCCGCCGGCGTGCATGAGCTGGTGCGCAACGGCCACCAGGTCTACGTGGAGAAGAACGCCGGTGTCGGCTCCTCCATCACCGACGCCGAGTACGTCGCCGCCGGGGCGAACATCCTGGAGACGGCCGACGAGGTGTGGGAGACCGCCGACCTGCTGCTGAAGGTCAAGGAGCCCATCGCCGAGGAGTACCACCGCCTCCGCAAGGAGCAGACGCTCTTCACCTACCTGCACCTCGCCGCCTCCCGCGAGTGCACGGACGCGCTGCTGGAGTCCGGCACCACCGCCATCGCGTACGAGACCGTGGAGACCGCGACCCGCGCGCTGCCGCTGCTCGCCCCCATGTCCGAGGTCGCGGGCCGGCTGGCCCCGCAGGTCGGCGCCTACCACCTGATGCGCTCGGCCGGCGGCCGCGGCGTGCTGCCGGGCGGTGTCCCGGGCACCTCGGCGGGCAAGGCCGTCGTCATCGGCGGTGGCGTCTCCGGCTGGAACGCGGCCCAGATCGCCATCGGCATGGGCTTCCACGTCACGCTGCTCGACCGTGACATCAACAAGCTCCGCGAGGCCGACAAGATCTTCGGCACGAAGATCCAGACGATCGTCTCCAACGCCTTCGAGCTGGAGAAGGCCGTCGTCGAGGCCGACCTCGTCATCGGCGCCGTCCTCATCCCGGGCGCCAAGGCCCCGAAGCTGGTCACCAACGAGCTCGTCGCCAAGATGAAGCCCGGAAGTGTCCTTGTCGACATTGCGATCGACCAGGGCGGCTGCTTCGAGGACTCCCGTCCCACCACCCACGCGGAGCCGACCTTCGAGGTCCACAACTCCGTCTTCTACTGCGTCGCCAACATGCCGGGCGCGGTGCCGCACACCTCCACCTACGCGCTGACCAACGCCACGCTGCCCTACATCGTGGAGCTGGCGAACCGCGGCTGGCAGGAGGCGCTGCGCCGGGACGCCGCTCTCGCCAAGGGTCTCAACACCCACGAGGGACAGGTCGTTTACGGCCCCGTCGCCGAGGCGCACGGCCTGCCGCAGGTCGAACTGAGCACGCTCCTCGGCTGACTTCTCCGCTGAATCCCGGTGCGTCGTCAACGCGACACACCAAGAGCGCGCACCCGGCCGGGCCTTGCTGAGCAAGGCCCGGCCGGGCTGTTTTCGCATCGGCGCGCCCGCCCGTGAAAGTTCCGGGTTATGGGCCGTACACCCTTGACAGAAGGCTGTTCGATCGCCGACACATCGCGCTGTCTCCGGCGGATTGTGTTGCTGCGAACCGCCGACACGCCATAGAGTCGCAGACCGTCGGCATGGTGCCACGCTGACCTATCTAGATGTTTCCTGGTCACCAAGGAGGTAGGACGACTTGTGAATGAGTCGACATTTGCTCCCGGGGGTGGTCACCCAGGAATGTCTGCGCAGGGCCAGAGTCCCGTGGGGCTCGAAGCTGTCGGCTCCGTCGCTGTCCACACCTTCGCAGCCCGCCACCACATCCAGAGCACGACGACGACAGCCCACCAGAGCATGGACGGCCATCACGTGAACGCCATGGCCGGCGACCGCGGCGGCAGAGACTCCGCCCCTCTCGCCGACTACGAGGACGTGCCCGAGGGGCACTTTTACGACCCCGACGCGGAGTACGAGCCCGATCCCGAATACGCGGCCACGCTCGCGCCCGACGCCGCCCGTCAACGTCGCGAGCGCATCGGTCCCACCGGACGCCCGCTGCCCTACTTCCCGATCCCGGGGCCGCTGACCGACCACGGCCCCGCGAAGATCATCGCGATGTGCAACCAGAAGGGCGGGGTCGGCAAGACCACCTCGACCATCAACCTGGGCGCCGCGCTCGCGGAGTACGGACGCCGGGTGCTGCTCGTCGACTTCGACCCGCAGGGCGCCCTCTCCGTCGGACTCGGCGTCAATCCGATGGAGCTGGACCTGACGGTCTACAACCTGCTCATGGAGCGGGGCATGCAGGCCGACGAGGTGCTGCTGAAGACGGCCGTGCCCAACATGGACCTGCTGCCCAGCAACATCGACCTGTCCGCGGCCGAGGTCCAGCTCGTCAGCGAGGTGGCCCGCGAGTCCACCCTGCAGCGGGCGCTCAAGCCGCTGATGGCCGACTACGACTACATCGTCATCGACTGCCAGCCCTCGCTCGGTCTGCTCACCGTCAACGCCCTGACGGCCGCTCACAAGGTGATCGTGCCCCTGGAGTGCGAATTCTTCGCGCTGCGCGGTGTGGCGCTGCTCACCGAGACGATCGAGAAGGTGCAGGAGCGGCTCAACCCCGAGCTGGAGCTGGACGGCATCCTCGCCACGATGTACGACTCGCGGACCGTGCACAGCCGCGAGGTCCTCGCGCGCGTCGTCGAGGCGTTCGACGATCACGTCTACCACACCGTCATCGGCCGTACGGTGCGCTTCCCCGAGACCACGGTCGCGGGCGAGCCCATCACCACGTACGCGTCGAACTCCGTCGGTGCCGCCGCCTACCGTCAGCTCGCCAGGGAGGTGCTCGCCCGGTGTCACGCCGAGTGAGTCTGCCCGGCGCCGACGAACTGTTCCGCACCACCGGAGGGATGGGACTCCAGTCCTCCTCCCCCCGTCGGAAGGAGAGCGGCGAGGCGCCGCCCCCGCGGGTCCCCGGCCAGGCCGCCGAATCCGACTCCGCACCCGAGCAGGGCGCCGGGGCCCAGGGGGACGGACACGAGCGCGGCGGCCGCGGTGGAGCCGGTACGGACCGGGAGCAGCCCGCCGAGCGGCGCTCCGCCGCCGCGGACCGGGACCGCCCCACGGGCGCCCGGCCGGCGCCCGCGCAGAGCGACCCCGCCGCCTCCGCCCAGGGCCGCCGCCGGGGCCGGGGAGCGGGCCGCCGGCCCAGCGGCCGTGAGCGGCACGACGAGAAGATCACGGTCTATGTCTCCGCCGAGGAGCTGATGGACCTCGAACACGCCCGGCTGGTGCTGCGCGGCGAGCACGGACTCGCCGTCGACCGCGGCCGGATCGTGCGGGAGGCCGTTGCGGTCGTCCTCGCCGACCTGGAGTCGCGCGGCGACGCGAGCATTCTCGTACGGCGGCTGCGCGGGCGCTGAGCGGGTGCGCCCCGATAGCCTGGCCTGCCCCGTACGGGACGGCCCGTACCGGCCCCGGGGGTCCTTCGTACCCACGCGTCGCGCCGGGCTCCCGTGCCCGGTCCGTCAGGGCCGCCCCTCCCCAGCACCATGGACCCCGATCGATGCCGACACACCCGTCCGCCCGCCGAGCCCTCGGCCACGGCGCGGCCCGGCCGCCGCACGAACCACGCCAGGCACCATCACCGGCCGACACCGCGGGCGAGGACGGCACCGCCCCCGCCGACGCCCGGTTCACCGTCCGGCTCGACAACTTCGAGGGCCCGTTCGACCTGCTGCTCCAGCTGATCGCCAAGCACAAGCTGGACGTCACCGAGGTCGCCCTGTCGAAGGTCACCGACGAGTTCATGGCACACCTGCGGGCCATGGGCCCGGACTGGGACCTGGACCAGACCACCGAGTTCCTCGTCGTCGCGGCGACGCTCCTGGACCTCAAGGCCGCGCGGCTGCTGCCCGTCGCCCAGGTCGAGGACGAGGCGGACCTCGCGCTGCTGGAGGCCCGGGACCTGCTGTTCGCCCGGCTGCTGCAGTACCGGGCGTACAAACGCATCGCGGAGATCTTCAGCGGCCGGCTGGCCGCGGAGGCCCGCCGCCACCCCCGCACCGTCGGCCTCGAACCGCACCACGCCGAGCTGCTCCCCGAGGTCGTCCTCGGTATCGGCGCCCGCGGCCTCGCCGAGCTCGCCGCAAAGGCGATGCGGCCCAGGCCGCGGCCCGAGGTGTACGTCGACCACATCCACGCGCCGCTGGTCAGCGTCCGTGAGCAGGCGGAGGTCGTCGTGGCCCGGCTGCGGGACGCGGGCGAGGCGAGTTTCGGGGAGCTCACCGCGGACGCCCCGGACACCCTGACGGTCGTGGCGCGCTTCCTGGCGCTCCTGGAGCTCTACCGCGAGCGGGTGGTCGTCCTGGACCAGGAGCAGGCGCTGGGCGCGCTGACGGTCCGCTGGACGGGCACGGCGGACGCCCGGCCGGTGGTGACGGACGAGTTCGACCGCGAGCCGGGCGAGGACCCCGAACAAGGCCCGCAGGAGGAGACGGCATGAGCGACGAGGCATACGGACACGAGAACGCGCCCGCGGGGCTGCGAACGGTCGCGGGCCTGCCCCTGGGGCCCGCCCTGGAGGCGGTCCTGATGGTCGTCGACGAGCCGGCCACCGAGGAGCACCTCGCCAGGATCCTGGAGCGGCCCCGCCGCGAGGTCGCGCAGACGTTGCGCGAGCTGTCCGAGGAGTACACCGCGCAGGGGCGCGGCTTCGACCTGCGGATGGTGGCCGGCGGCTGGCGTTTCTTCACCCGCCCCGCGTACGCCGACGCCGTGGAGTGCTTCGTCCTCGACGGCCAGCAGGCCCGGCTGACCCAGGCCGCGCTGGAGACCCTGGCCGTGGTCGCGTACCGTCAACCGGTCAGCCGATCGAGGGTCTCCGCCGTACGGGGAGTGAACTGCGACGGCGTGATGCGCACCCTCCTCCAGCGGGGTCTGGTGGAGGAGACGGGGACGGAACCCGAAACAGGTGCGATCCTGTACAGGACGACGAATTACTTTCTGGAGCGAATGGGCCTGCGTGGCCTGGACGAGCTCCCGGAGCTAGCGCCCTTCCTCCCCGAGGCGGAAGCGATCGAGGGCGACACTCAGGAAGGTGTGCCGTCGTTCGATCCGGACGCACCGGACACCGACGCAGACGACAAGACGGAACTTTGATGCGAAGCAGCGGCAGGAACAGCGGAAGCGGCAACCGGGACGACCGGGGCGCACGAGGCGGGTCCCCCCGGCCGGCGTCCGGGGGCGGACGCTCCGGTGGCGGGCGTCCCGAGGGCGGTCGTTCCGGCGGCGGTCGCCCCGAGGGTGGTCGCTCCGGCGGCTACGGCGGCGGTCGCCCCGACGGCGGGCGTTCCGAGGGTGGCCGCTCCGAGGGCGGTCGTTACGACGGCGGCCGCTCCGGTGGCCAGCGCGACGACAGGCCGCAGGAGCGTCCGCGCCGTCCCCGCCCGGAGGAGCGCCGCTACGACGTGGGCCCCGACGCCGAGCGCACCCGCGGCGGCGCCACCAGCGGCCGCACCAGCGGTCCCACCAGCAGCGGCCGCGGCGCGTCGGCCCGCGGCGGCGCCAAGGGCGGCCCCCGCAGGAGCCCCACCGCCGGTGCCGGCGGCCGGACCAGCGGGCCCGCCCGCGGTCACTCCGTCCCGGCCCGTCCCCGCGAGCTCGACGCCAAGATCGAGGAGCGCAACCGGGAGCGGCACAACAAGCCGCAGGTCAAGACCCCCAAGACGTTCCCCGGTGCCGAGCAGGAGGGTGAGCGTCTGCAGAAGGTGCTCGCCCGTGCGGGCATGGGCTCCCGGCGTGCCTGCGAGGAGCTCATCGAGCAGTCCCGCGTCGAGGTCAACGGCGAGATCGTGATCGAGCAGGGCCTGCGCGTGGACCCGGAGAAGGACGAGATCAAGGTCGACGGCCTGACCGTCGCCACCCAGTCCTACCTCTTCTTCGCGCTCAACAAGCCGGCCGGTGTCGTCTCCACCATGGAGGACCCCGACGGCCGCCAGTGCCTCGGCGACTACGTCACCAACCGCGAGACCCGGCTCTTCCACGTCGGCCGTCTCGACACGGAGACCGAGGGCATCATCCTGCTCACCAACCACGGTGAGCTGGCCCACCGCCTCACGCACCCGAAGTACGGCGTCCAGAAGACCTACCTCGCCGCCATCACCGGCCCGCTGCCGCGTGACATCGGCAAGCAGCTCAAGAGCGGCATCCAGCTGGAGGACGGCTGGGCCCGCGCCGACAACTTCCGGGTGATCCAGCAGACCGGCAAGAACTACCTGGTCGAGGTCACCCTCCACGAGGGCCGCAAGCACATCGTGCGCCGCATGCTCGCCGAGGCGGGCTTCCCGGTCGAGAAGCTGGTCCGCACCAGCTTCGGCCCGATCCCCCTCGGCGACCAGAAGTCGGGCTGGCTGCGCCGTCTGACCAACACCGAGGTCGGCATGCTCATGCGCGAGGTCGATCTCTAGGCCTGGCGGCTCTGCGATCGCCGGACGGGCTGCTATCGGCTGGGATCAGCCGATAGCAGCCCGCTGGGGGCACCTCCCAGCGGTAGCTGGGGGAGATTGAGGACACCGCCGCGCAGCGGTGGTGCGCCCGCGGCTGCGGGCCCGTGGTTGCCGCCTGCGGCGGCGGGCGCCCTGCGGGCGCGTCCTCAAACGCCGGACGGGCTTGATGCGGCCGAAGCGCTGCGCACGCGGACGAGGAAGTCCTCGACGCGGGCGCGGTCCGGCTCCGGCGGCAGCGGGGTCCGCTCCGCCGCCGCGTCGGTCTCGGCGCGCAGCCGGTCCATCCACGCGGCGACCTCCGGCCACCCCACCTCCCCACGCTTGACGGCCAGCAGCCGCTCGCGCTCCTCGCCCACGTCGAGGGTCAGCACGCCCGTACGCAGCACATCGCGCCCGCTCGTCAGGAGTCGTAGCAGGTGCATGGCGTGCTTCCAGCGGGGGGCGCCATGGGTGCGCAGATCGGCCTCGATCCTGCGGCGCTGGGCGGTGGCGTAGCCGGTGAACGACTGGTGGGCCCGGCGGGAGAGGAAGGCCGCCCGCAGCGACAGCAGCTCGCGGCCGGTGTCGTCGACGTGCTCGACGAGCGGCGAGTGCAGGCACTCCAAAACGTTGGGATTGGCGCGCAGCGCCAGCTCGCAGAACCGCTCCAGCTCCCAGGAGAACTGCTCCTCGGCCGGCCCGTCGACGTGCGTCGGCGGCTTGTCGAAGCGCCAGAAGAGCGGCGCCGGCGCGGCGTACACCCCACGCCGGTCGGTGTCACTGGCCGCCGTCGCCAGCCCGAAGGCGCGCGAACCCATCACACAGGCGTAGATCGTGTGCCGGGCGACGAGCCCGTGCCCTTCCGCGACGGAGGGTTCGACGGTGGCCGTGGCTTCGGGGGAGTGGCGCATGGCCGCGATTGTTCCCCGGCCCCGCCCGACCTGTCACCGTGATTTCGCCGGTCTACGACCACACCTCGAGGCCCAGCGCCTTGCCCTCCTCGTCGCGCCGGACCTCCATCATCCCCTCGACCGCGTCGCGGCTGATCCGGCCGTACACATGCGGGAAGAGCGTCCGCGCCGGCACCCCGGGCGGCGGCGCCGGGTCCGCCGCCTCCCAGCGGACCATGACATCCAGCTTGTGCTCGTCGATCAGCAGCACCATCAGCGGACCGGGGGTCTCGCGGTAGAAGGCGGACGCCACGGCGAGCGTGGTCTCCTCGTCCGGGGAGCAGTGCACGAAGCCGTCGGTCGCCAGTGACGCGGGGGAGTACGGGCGGTCGGGCACGGCCAGCCAGTCGTCCAGGGGAACCAAGTGGAAGATCATGGACACGTTCTACCCGACGCGGGCGCGCCCGTCCCGGAGGGCGGTCGCCGGGAACGGGCCGCCGAACGGCTGGCTAGGGTGGACGGACACGCATGATCCACGTACGACCCACGCGAACGCACACCACCGCGGCCGCCCTCCGCAAGGACATCGCCCAGTGAGAACCGCCCTCGTCATCGGCACCGGACTGATCGGCACCTCCGCAGCGCTCGCTCTCGCGGGCCGCGGGGTCCGGGTGCACCTCATGGACCACGACCCCGCCCAGGCCCGGACGGCCGCCGCCCTCGGCGCCGGCACGGACGAGGCGCCCGAGGGGGCCGTCGACCTCGTCATCGTGGCCGTACCGCCCGCATACGTCGCGAACACCCTCGCCGAGGCGATCCGGGGCGGCCTCGCCCGCGGCTACCTCGACGTCGCCAGCGTCAAGGGCGGCCCGCGCCGCGAACTCGAGGCGCTCGGCTGCGACCTCACCGGCTACCTCGGCACGCACCCGATGGCCGGCCGGGAGCGCTCCGGCCCCCTGGCGGCCACCGCCGACCTCTTCGAGGGCCGCCCCTGGGTGCTCACCCCCACCCGGGACACCGACACCGAGGTCCTCAACCTCGCCCTCGAACTCGTCGCGCTGTGCCGCGCGGTCCCCGTCGTCATGGACGCCGACGCCCACGACCGGGCCGTCGCGCTCGTCTCGCACACCCCGCAACTGCTCTCCAGCATGGTCGCGGCCCGGCTGCGGGACGCGGACGAGACGGCCGTGCGGCTGTGCGGGCAGGGCATCCGCGACGTGACCCGGATCGCGGCCTCCGACCCCCGGATGTGGATCGACATCCTCTCCGCCAACCCCGGCCCGGTCGCCGACGTCCTCGCGGCCGTCGCCGGTGACCTCGACGAGACGGTACGGGCCCTGCGCGCCCTGCAGTCCGCCGAGGAGGACAAGCGCGACGAGGGCGCGGCCGGCATCGAGGACGTCCTGCGGCGCGGCAACGCCGGCCGCTCCCGGGTCCCCGGCAAGCACGGCGCGGCCCCGGCCGCGTACGAGACGGTGACGGTGCTCATCGGCGACCAGCCGGGCGAGCTCGCCCGGATCTTCGCGGACGCGGGCCGGGAGGGCGTCAACATCGAGGACGTCCGGATCGAGCACGCCACCGGCCAGCAGGCGGGTCTGATCCAGCTGATGGTCGAGCCGAGCATGGCTCCGGGCCTCACGACGGCGCTGCGGGAGCGGGGCTGGTCGATCCGGCAGTAGGGCGGGTGGTTGCCGCCTGCGGCGGCGAGCGCCCTGCGGGCGCGTCCTCAATCTTCCCCAGCTACCGCTGGGAGGTGCCCCCGGACGGGCTGATGGCAGCCCGTCCGGGGATTGAGGACACCGCCGCGCAGCGGTGGTGCGCCCCCAGGCTCCCGCCGGACAGATGATCCGCCGGACAGGCCCTGCGCGAGGGCCGGAGAGCATCGGCTGCGCGGGGCGGTCCGGGGAGCCAGTAACCTTGAGCGAAGGCTCTCTCGGGCCCGTACCGCAAAAGTTTTCCCGCCCCGTGCTTGAGGAAGGTGTCTGACACCGTGGAAACCGCCGCCCGGACCGCACCGGCAGCAGTGATTGTCGGCATCGACGGCCCCTCCGGCACGGGCAAGTCCAGCACCTCCAAGGCCGTGGCCGCCAAGCTCGGGCTGCGCTACCTGGACACCGGAGCCCAGTACCGGGCGATCACCTGGTGGATGCTGAACAACGGCATCGACGTGAACGACGCCGAGGCCGTCGCCGACGCCGCCGGCAAGCCCGAGATCATCTCGGGTACCGACCCCTCGGCGCCGACCATCACGGTCGACGGGGCCGACGCGGCCGCGCCCATCCGCACCCAGGCGGTCACCGCCGCGGTCAGCGCCGTCAGCGCGGTGCCCGAGGTGCGCACCCGGCTGACCGAGCTGCAGCGCGCGATCGCCGCCGAGGCGCCGCACGGCATCGTGGTCGAGGGCCGTGACGTCGGCACGACCGTGCTGCCGGACGCCGACCTCAAGATCTTCCTCACTGCCTCGGCCGAGGCCCGTGCCGCCCGCCGCAGCGGCGAGCTGAAGGGCAAGGAGGCCACCGACCTGGCCGCCACCCAGGCCGCCCTGATCAAGCGCGACGCCGCCGACTCGGGTCGCAAGACCTCGCCGCTGGCGAAGGCGGCCGACGCCGTCGAGGTGGACACCACCGAGCTGACGCTCGAGCAGGTCATCGAGTGCGTCGTCACGCTTGTCGAGGAGAAGCGGGCGGTCGCGTGACAGGTTCGGTGACGGGCTCGGAGCCTGGTGCCGCCGTCGGCCGACGGATCGGCATCGGGCTCATGTACGGGCTGTGGAAGCCGCGTGTGCTGGGCGCCTGGCGGGTGCCCGCCACGGGGCCCGTCGTGCTGGCCGTCAACCACTCCCACAACATCGACGGTCCGATGGTGATGGGCACCGCGCCCCGGCCGGTGCACTTCCTGATCAAGCGGGAGGCGTTCGTCGGCCCGCTGGACCCGTTCCTGCGGGGCATCGGCCAGCTGAAGGTGGACCGGACGACGGCCGACCGGGCCGCGGTCATCGACGCGCTGGGCGTGCTGGAGCGGGGCGGTGTGCTGGGGATCTTCCCCGAGGGCACCCGGGGCGAGGGCGACTTCGCGTCGCTGCGCGCCGGGCTCGCCTATTTCGCGGTGCGCTCCGGCGCACCGATCGTGCCGGTCGCGGTGCTGGGCAGCGCCGAGCGGCGGGGCCGGGCGATACCGGGCCTGCCGCCGCTGCGCAGCCGCGTCGACGTGGTCTTCGGTGACCCCTTCGAGGCGGGCGACGGCAGCGGCAGGCGCACCCGGGCGGCGCTGGACGCGGCGACGACCCGCATCCAGGGGCGGCTCGCCGCACACCTGGCGGACGCCAAGCGGCTGACCGGCCGCGGCAACGACAAGACTTGAGTAGCGGGACCGCACACGGGACCGCCGATGACGAAGTACTCCGAAAGAAACAGGAAACGGACTTCATGAACGACCAGATCCACTCCGGCGACGAGCACGGTGAGCTTGGCGACGCCGAGTACGCGGAGTTCATGGAGCTCGCGGCGCAGGAAGGCTTCGACCCGGAGGACATCGAGGGCGAGCTCGCCGCCGCCGGGCACGGGCCGCTGCCCCGCCTCGCCGTGGTCGGCCGCCCCAACGTCGGCAAGTCGACGCTGGTGAACCGCATCATCGGCCGCCGCGAGGCCGTCGTCCAGGACAAGCCCGGCGTCACCCGTGACCGTGTGACGTACGAGGCCGAATGGGCCGGCCGCCGCTTCAAGGTCGTCGACACCGGCGGCTGGGAGCAGGACGTCCTGGGCCTCGACGCCTCCGTCGCCGCCCAGGCCGAGTTCGCCATCGAGGCCGCCGACGCGGTGGTCTTCGTCGTGGACGCCACGGTCGGCGCGACCGACACCGACGAGGCCGTCGTCAAGCTGCTGCGCCGGGCCGGCAAGCCCGTCGTGCTCTGCGCCAACAAGGTCGACGGCCCGTCCGCCGAGGCCGACGCCGCGGCGCTGTGGTCGCTGGGCCTCGGCGAGCCGCACCCGGTCTCGGCCCTGCACGGCCGCGGCACCGGCGACATGCTGGACGCCGTCCTCGAGGCGCTGCCCGAGGCCCCGGCCCAGACCTTCGGCGCCACGGTCGGCGGCCCGCGCCGCATCGCCCTGATCGGCCGCCCGAACGTCGGCAAGTCCTCGCTGCTGAACAAGGTGGCGGGCGAGGAGCGCGTCGTCGTCAACGAGCTGGCCGGCACCACCCGCGACCCGGTCGACGAGCTGATCGAGCTGGGCGGCGTGACCTGGAAGTTCATCGACACGGCCGGCATCCGCCGCCGCGTCCACCTCCAGGAGGGCGCGGACTACTACGCCTCGCTGCGTACCGCGGCCGCCGTGGAGAAGGCGGAGGTCGCGGTCATCCTGATCGACGCGAGCGAGTCCATCAGCGTCCAGGACCAGCGGATCATCACGATGGCCGTGGACGCCGGCCGGGCGATGGTCGTGGCGTTCAACAAGTGGGACACGCTGGACGAGGAGCGCCGCTACTACCTCGAGCGCGAGATCGAGACCGAGCTCGCGCAGATCCAGTGGGCCCCGCGCGTCAACGTCTCGGCGGCGACCGGGCGTCACATGGAGAAGCTCGTCCCGGCGATCGAGACCGCCCTGGCAGGGTGGGAGACGCGCATCCCGACCGGGCGGCTCAACGCCTTCCTCGGTGAGATCGTCGCCTCGCACCCGCACCCGATCCGTGGTGGCAAGCAGCCCCGCATCCTGTTCGGCACCCAGGCGGGCACCCGCCCGCCGCGGTTCGTGCTCTTCGCCTCCGGCTTCCTGGAGGCCGGCTACCGCCGCTTCGTCGAGCGCCGTCTGCGCGAGGAGTTCGGCTTCGAGGGCACGCCGATCCACATCTCGGTGCGGGTGCGGGAGAAGCGCGGGCGCAACAAGTAACGCGCGAGGCGCGGCACTGCGGGCGCGTCCTCAAGCTCCCCCAGCTACCGCTGGGAGGTGCCCCCAGCGGGCTGGTTGTGGCTGAGCTCGGCCAATAGCAGCCCGTCCGGCGCTTGAGGACACCGCCGCGCAGCGGCGGGTGCGCCCCTACGATCCGCCGGACAGAACCTAAAAGCCGCGCATCCGGTTGTCGCGTGGAGCGGGCGGCAGCGCGGCGGGCACCGGCTCGCCGCGCTGCCGCCCGTAGTACGAGTCCCAGGAACCGGTGTAGCCGGACTGCCCGGAGTACGACGACTGCCCGGACTGGCCCGGGGAGTTCTGCCCGCCGTACGCCCGGTGCTGGGCACCGAAGCCCTTGAACCCCAGGTCCTCCTCGCCCGAGCGGTCGCCCGGGAGCGCCCGGAACGACCTGCGGTACTCGGAGTAGAGCGCGTCGTAGATCGGCGTGACCGAGACGGCGAGGGCGTCCGGGGCGGCGTCGCGGGGTGGCCGCATACCGGGGATGTGGTTGTACGAGGTCCTGGATGCGGGATCGTATGTGTACACATCAGTGCCAACGACCCCGTGGCCCGTCGGATGCGGGCCTGACCGCGAATGGCCCGCGGGTCCGTGACGGGCGTGGTGCATTTCGCTGATCATGTGCCCGCGAGGGGCATCGCGGCTGCGACGAGCTGACCGCGCGCCGCGGCCCGGTCGAGCGCCTCGCGCAGCAGGTCCTCGCGCGGCTGCTGGCCGATCGTCCCGACCGGGGCCGCGAAGACCAGCACCCGCCGTGTCTTGTTGACGGCGGACCGCCACTCGGTGGCGACCTGCATCGCCTGGTGCGCCTGCCACCAGGCGGTGGGCGTGCCGCCACCGGTGCCCGGCTGGAGGATCGCGTGCAGCTGGCCCATGGCCAGCAGCACCGACCAGCCCGGCGTGGGCGCCGGGACCTGGTCGACGGCGGCGACCGGTGCGAAGCCCTGCTCGATGAGCAGCGGCAGGAAGACGTCGACCGGCCCGTCCGTGCCGGGGCGGGCGATGGGGCCGAGCGGCTCGACGACGAGCGCCGGCTGCAGCTCGCCGCCGATCAGGAGCAGTCCGCTGGTCACCCCCAGCTCGGCCTGGAGGGGGCTGTCGGGGGAGATCGGTGCCGGGGCGCTCGGCTCGTTCGCGGCCGTGATGGACCGCACCGCTCCCTGGAGCTGCTCCTCGGAGACGGGAACGACCTGCGAGGGGATGCAGGCGGCGTGCGCGAAGGCCAGCACGGCCGTCTCCTCGCCGACGAAGAGCACGGTGCTGGTGCGCTCCCGCTCGGTGTGGCCGGGGGTGCGGCAGGACGTGCAGTCGTAGCTGCCCGGGGCACTGTCACCGCCGAGCAGTCGGGCGGCTTCTTCGTCACCGATCTCGGCACGTACGTCGTCGCTGACGTCGAGCATGCGCGGCACGGGGGGCTCCTCGAACTGTGGGTCGTCACGTGCCGGGCGGTTCCCGGCTCGTAACGAGACAACGGGCGATCCCGGGCGGGGGTCACGCCCGGGCCGGGCCCCGTGACGGCTTTCGGGGAAGATCACCAAAAGTTCCCCGGATCCGCTACCGATTCCTCATCGGTTCGAGAACGAGTTGGTGATCAGGGCCAACCGCGAAGCCCTCACCACGGTCTAACCTCTCAGTAGGCGGGCTGCTTGGTAACGTCCGCGGCAAACGGCTGCATACGGGGACGAATGCACATCTCATTCCTGATTCACAACGCGTACGGAATCGGTGGCACGATCCGCACCACGTACAACCTCGCGAGCACGCTCGCCGAGCAGCACGACGTGGAGATCGTCTCCGTCTTCCGCCATCGCGAGGAGCCCGTCTTCGCTCCCGGCGCGAAGGTGCGGCTGCGCCACCTGGTGGATCTGCGCAAGGGCAGTCCGGGCTACGAGGGCGACGACCCCGAGCAGGAGCGCCCCGCCTCCGTCTTCCCCGCCACCGAGGGCCGCTACAAGCAGTACAGCGCGCTCACCGACCGGCGGATCGCGGAGCACCTGGGGAGCCTCGACTGCGACGTCATAGTGGGCACCCGCCCCGGCCTCAACGTGCACATCGCGCAGCAGGCGCGGCGCGGTCCGGTCCGCGTCGGCCAGGAGCATCTGACGCTGAGCACCCACACCCCGCAGCTCAAGCTGACCCTGCGCACGCACTACCCACGGCTCGACGCGGTCACCACCGTCACCGAGGCCGACGCCGCGACCTACCGCAAGCTGATGCGGCTGCCCGGCGTGCGCGTCGAGGCGGTGCCCAACAGCATCCCCGCCCCGGCCCTCGCCCCCGCGGACGGCAGCGCCAAGTGGGTCGTCGCCGCCGGCCGGCTCGCCCCCGCCAAGCGTTACGACGTGCTGATCCGCGCCTTCGAGAAGGTCGTCGCCGAGCGCCCCGACTGGCGGCTGCGGATCTACGGCGCCGGCGCGGAGCGCGCGAAGCTGCGCGCCCAGATCGACAAGCGCGGCCTGTACAACCACGTCTTCCTCATGGGCCCTGCCAACCCCCTGGACCCCGAGTGGGTCAAGGGGTCCATCGGCGCGGTGACCTCCAGCCTCGAATCGTTCGGCATGACCATCGTCGAGGCGATGCGCTGCGGCCTGCCCGTCGTCTCGACCGACTGCCCGCACGGGCCCGGCGAGATCATCAACGACGGGGTCGACGGTCTGCTGGTGCCCACCGGCAAGGTCGACAGGATCGCCGCCGGGCTGCTGAAGCTGATCAACGACGACGAGCTGCGACAGCGGATGGGCCGCGAGGCGCTCTCGAGCTCGGCCCGCTTCGACCCGGCCCACGTCGCCGGGCGCTACGAAGAGCTCTTCACCGACCTGACCGGGCGCGGCGGCCTGCGCGGCTCGCTGCACCGCACCCGGGGCGCGCTGCTCAGCAGCGCGTTCCAGGCCAAGGACGCCAGTAGGTCCGCCCTGCGAAAGGTGCGTGCCTGATGACGCCTCACGACCGGCCCGCCGGCGCGTCCGACGCGGCCGGTTCCGGGCAGCCCCACCCGACCGACACTCCCGAGGAGCCCGCCACCGTGTCTGCCCCTCCCCTGGCCTTCGGCATGGGCAACCCCACCGCCGACTGCATCGCGGACTCCGCGGGCGGACTGACCTTCGACCTCGACGCCCCCGAGCGCTCCGACACCTCGGACCACTGGTCCGCCGCGCTCGTCCTGCGCCGCCGGGCCGGCGGGGCGGGGACCGGGGGCGAAGAGGCCGAAGAGGTCCGCCTCCCGCTGACCCCCAACGGCGACGGCCGGCTGCGCGCGGTGCTGCCCAGCACCGTCGCGCTGCCCGAGGGCCGCTGGGACCTCCATGTCGCCCAGGGCGACGAGGAACCGGTGCGGCTCGTGCCCGGTCTGCTCGATCTGCGTTCGCTGGTCGACCGCAGACCCGGCCCCAGCACCTCGCCGCTCGCCGTCCGCATCCCGTACGCGACGAAGCACGGCAACCTCTCGCTGCGCAGCTGGCTGCGCGGCCCCCACGCCGAGGCCGGGGACATCGTCCTCGACGACGACGCCCTGACCGTCCACGGCGTCCTCCACCGGGTCGAGGACCCCGAGGCATGGCTTGCCGACGCGGTCGCGGAGGCCCGCTGCCGGCGTGACGCCGACCTGGTCGTCACCGCCCCGCTCACCGCCGACGGCGCGGACTTCACGTTCACCCTGCCCTACGCGGAACTGTCCGCCGAGTGGCGGGGCGGTCTGGACGTCTGGGACCTGACGCTGCGCCGCCCCGGCGACCCGGACGCCCCGGACCCGGTCCGGATCGCCCGCATTCTGGACGACGTCGTCGACAAGCAGCAGATTTTCGCTTATCCGCCGCGCGCGATCGACACCCCCTATGCGGCTGCCCAGGCCGGCCCGTATTACACCGCCGACAACGACCTTTCGGTCCGGATCGACGAGCGGCCCCCGGCCGCCCGGTAGCCCTACGGGCACCCCCGGCCCCGTCGGCCGTGAAGAGAGCCGTCGAGGACAGTGACTGTCCTCGACGGCTGGCAGACTCGGCGCATGTTGGAGACCTCGGCACGACTGCTGCGCCTGCTGTCCCTCTTGCAGGCCCACCGCGAATGGTCCGGCCCGGACCTCGCCGAACGGCTCGGGGTGACGCCCCGCACGGTGCGGCGGGACGTCGACCGGCTGCGCGGGCTGGGCTATCCGGTGCACTCCTCGCCCGGCACGATCGGCGGCTACCGGCTGGGCCCCGGCGCCCAGTTGCCGCCGCTGCTGCTGGACGACGAGGAGGCCGTGGCCGTCGCGGTGGGTCTGCGGACGGCGGCGAGCGGCGGCGTCCAGGGCATCGAGGAGACGTCCGTACGGGCGCTCGCCAAGCTCGAGCAGGTCCTCCCCGAGCGGCTGCGGCGCCGGGTGAGCGCCCTGAACGCCTTCACCGTGCCGATGCCCGCCGGCCCCGGCCGGCCCACCGTCGGCGCGGAGGTGCTCACCGAACTCGCCCACGCCTGCCGGGACAGCCGCCGACTGCGCTTCGACTACCGCGATCACGAGGGCGGCGCCACCCGGCGGGACGTGGAGCCGCACCGGCTGGTGTGGGCCCGGCGCCGCTGGTACCTCGTCGCGTGGGACACAGGCCGCGCGGACTGGCGGACGTTCCGCGCCGACCGCATCACTCCCACACCGCCGCACGGCCCGCGCTGCGCTCCCCGGCAGCCGCCCGCCGAGGACCTGGCCGCGTACGTCTCCCGGGGCGTCTCCACCGCGGTCTACACCGAACAGGCCACCGTGCTGCTGCGGGTGCCCGTCGAGGAGGCCGCGCAGCGCGTCTCGCCCATGGCCGGGGTGCTGGAGGCGGTCGACGAGCACAGCTGTCTGCTGCGCACGGGTGCGCACACCCTCGATGTGATGGTCGTTCACATCGTGCTGCTGGGCTTCGACTTCGAGGTGCGCGAACCGGCGGCGCTGAACGACCGCATACGAGAGGTCAGGGACCGGCTCGGTCGGGCTCTACCGGAGGTGAGGGCTCCTCGAGCTTGACCACGTCAGGGTGGTGCAGATCGAAGGCCGGTGACTCGGAGCGGATCCGGGGCAGTGTGAGGAAGTTGTGCCGGGGCGGCGGGCAGGACGTCGCCCACTCCAGCGAACGCCCGAAGCCCCAGGGGTCGTCGATCTCGATCTTCGGGGCGTACTTGGCCGTTTTCCAGATGTTGTAGAAGAACGGCAGCGTCGACAGCCCCAGCAGGAACGCGCCGATCGAGGACACCGTGTTGAGCGCGGTGAAGCCGTCGGCCGCGAGGTAGTCCGCGTACCGCCGGGGCATGCCCTCGGCGCCCAGCCAGTGCTGGACGAGGAACGTGAGGTGGAAGCCGACGAACAGGGTCCAGAAGTGGATCTTCGCCAGCCGCTCCTCCAGCATCTTCCCCGTGAACTTCGGCCACCAGAAGTAGAAGCCGGCGAACATCGCGAAGACGACCGTCCCGAACACCACGTAGTGGAAGTGCGCGACCACGAAGTACGAGTCCGTGACGTGGAAGTCCAGCGGTGGCGAGGCCAGGATCACCCCGGTGAGCCCGCCGAAGAGGAAGCTCACCAGGAAGCCGGTCGCCCACAGCATCGGCGCCTCGAAGGACAGCGACCCCTGCCACATCGTGCCGATCCAGTTGAAGAACTTCACCCCGGTCGGCACGGCGATGAGGAAGGACATGAAGGAGAAGAAGGGCAGCAGCACCGCGCCCGTCGCGAACATGTGGTGGGCCCAGACCACCATCGACAGGGCAGTGATCGCCATGGTCGCGCCGATCAGCATCACATAGCCGAAGATCGGCTTGCGGGAGAAGACCGGGATGATCTCCGTGATGATGCCGAAGAACGGCAGCGCGATGATGTAGACCTCCGGGTGGCCGAAGAACCAGAACAGGTGCTGCCACAGCAGCGACCCGCCGTTCTGCGCGTCGAAGATCACCGACCCGAACCGCCGGTCCGCCTCCAGACAGAGCAGCGCCGCGGCGAGCACCGGGAAGGCCATGATGATGAGGATCGAGGTGAACAGCACGTTCCAGGTGAAGACCGGCATCCGGAACATCGTCATCCCCGGGGCGCGCATCCCGATGATGGTGGTGATGAAGTTCACCGCGCCGAGGATCGTGCCGAAGCCGGAGAGCGCCAGCCCCATGATCCACATGTCCGTGCCGATGCCCGGCGAGCGGACCATGCTGTTCAGTGGCGCGTAGGCGGTCCAGCCGAAGGTCGCGCCGCCCTGCGGCATCACCAGGGCGGCCACCACGATCAGGCCGCCGAAGAGATACAGCCAGTACGCGAGCATGTTGAGCCGTGGGAACGCCACGTCCGGGGAGCCGATCTGCAGCGGCATGATCGCGTTGGCGAAGCCCGCGAAGGCCGGGGTCGCGAACAGCAGCAGCATGATCGTGCCGTGCGCCGTGAACGCCTCGTTGAACTGCTCGTTGTTGATCAGTTGCATGCCGGGGCGGGCCAGCTCGGCGCGCATGAGCATGGCCAGCAGCCCGCCCGCGATGAAGAAGGCGAACGAGGTGATCAGATAGAGGGACCCGATCTTCTTGTGGTCCGTGGTCGTCAGCCAGTCGACCACGATCCGCCCGCGGTGTCGCTCCCGGATCTGCCCGGCGGACGCCTGTGCGGTGTCGGTCCCCATCCGCGTACCCCTTCGCTTCAGCTCACACGGGCTCTCGGGCACCCGTCATGATGCTCGTCGCGGGGGCGGGGCGCGAGGGTGCCTCACGCGTCCGGCGTGTCGGTCGGCCCCCGTCGGGCCGTCTCCGCCGGGTGTCGGCGGGGGTGGCGGCCGGGCTGTGAACGGCCTGGTCCGATCAGCCGGACGCTCCGTCAAACACCTGCCCGGGACTCGTGCGTCCGACAGGCGGAATTATTCCTTCCATCAGCTCGGGGCCGCCCGTGCGAAGGCCGGGAATTACCTCGGAGTAATGAGTCGGCACCCCTTTCCGGTGAAAGTTCCACCACCTCCGGGGGATTTTTGGGAGGTGTTCGGAAAAGGCCTGGTGAATTCCCCTCGGGAGCCACCGGAAGGTTTGATGCGCGAGATGAGAAGGCCCGTACGAGTGACCTGCGTTACGCCAAACCGGCGCGAGTTTTCTGTAACATAAGTGTGACCAGTGGCGGACATGGGGCGGATGAGGTCATGGCACGACCCGCCTTCCACCGCCCCCGCCGGGCCGCCTACGGTGGCCCGCATGGCACCTCTACCGAACTTTCCGACGGACCCCGAGGACGCCCCCGAGGCGTACGTGGGACTCGATGCCGGGACGGCCGCCGACCGGGCGCGGGCATCCGGCTGGGCGACCGTCCGGGCGCTGCCGCCCGGCGCCGTCATCACCATGGAGTACCAGGTGGGCCGGCTCAACTTCGAGGTCGAGGACGACACCGTACGACGCTGCTGGAAGGGCTGACCGGGTCCGGCGCGCCCGCGGGGTGAGCGCATGCGGACCGGCCCCGGAAGCTCGGTGAGAGCTTCCGGGGCCGGTCCGTCGTCGCGTTGTTCGTGTCCGCGGGGGAGTGGTGCGTACCGCCCCGCGCCGCTGTGGTCCGTCAGCCGCCGACGGTGCGGCCGCGACCGGTGGCCGGGAGCACCGGCGTGGTGCGCGGCGCCCGGTCGGAGTGCGGCGGGCGGCGGCTGCCGGTCGGGGTGACCGGCGTCCGCTCGGAGCGCGCCGTGTGCGGCCGGGGCGACAGATGGGGTCTGCCGTCGGGGACGCGCCCACCGGCGCGGCTGCCGGCGCCCACCGGCTCGCGGGCGGGCAGTTCGTCGTCGACCGGGGTGCGCGGGCCGCCCAGGGCGATCGGTGCGGCCGGGGCCGGCACGAGCGCGGTGCGCTCGCGCAGCCGGTGCCAGACGCCCAGCAGCCACGCCTCGGCGACCGCCATCGGCGCCTCGAACCACGGCAGGGCGAGCAGCACCAGCAGTCCGGCGCTCCAGCCGAGCGTCACATCGCTGATCCAGTGGGTGCCGAGGTACACGGTCGTCATGCCGACGCCGAGCGCGAGGAGCGCGGCGGTGACGGAGGCGACCCGGCGGCTCCGCGGCGTGGTGGCCAGATAGGCGAGAACGCCCCAGGTCACCACCGCGTTCGCGGTGTGGCCGGAGGGGAATATGTCGCCGCCGGCGAACATCTCGTTGGAGCCGATCGAGGTGGCGTAGTGCGGTCCGAGCCGGCCCATGCCGATCTTCGCGGCGCCCACGGTGGCGTTGAGCAGCAGCAGCGAGGTGCCCAGCACCAGCAGCGGGCGCAGGGTCTTCTGCTTGTAGGTGCACCAGCCCAGCCAGGCGGCCACCGCGACCGCGGTCGGGCCGCGCTGGCCCAGGACCACGAAGTAGTCGAGGAAGGTGTGGATCTCCGGCCACTGCTTGTACGGCCGGAAGAGCATGACCTGCCAGTCGAAACGCACGGGCCAGGACGTGGTGAGCACGCCGACCACGATCGCCACGTAGACCGTGAGGGTCGCCACGAAGATCCCCAGACGGGTCCGGGTCATCCGTGGTCGCACGGGTTCGGTGAGGCGCTCCTCCACGTGGGCGAGCTCGTCGTTGGTACGCACTCAATGGACGTTACATTGCGTGACGGGAAGCTTCGGCCGATCAGGCCTCTTTGTGATGACGATGTGATGTGGAATGCGTCTCAAGGCGGACCGTCACCACTTCGAGCAGGCGGAATAAGAAACGCTTAAAGAATCCGGTACCGGGTGCCGGACAAGGCCGGTGATGCGTTAATTCTCTTTTGTGCGACACCGTTTATCAGTGCTTGGCCGAGGCGTTCCGCGCCGTTTCCCGCCCGGCCGGTCCGGCACCCGAATTGACGATCATGGCGGGCCGGAGCCGTGCAGCCAGAACGCTCCGTAGAGCGCCGACGCCAGGGCCACCGCCCCGAGAGCCCCCACCGCCCGCGCCGTCCGCAGCCGCGCGAGCGCCGCCGCCAGGGGCAGCAGCAGCGGGAAGGCGGGCAGCATCAGCCGCGGCTTGGAGCCGAAGTACCCCTTGGCGGTCAGGGCGAGCAGCAGGACCACCCCCGCGTAGACCAGGAGCGGCAGCGGCTGGCGCTGCCGCACACCCGCCGCATACAGCCGGATCACCAGGGCGACGCCGATCAGCAGGCCGACCCCGGCGGGCCACGCGGAGCCCGTCAGGCGCCCGGCGATGAAGGAACCGAAGGCCAGCCCGCCGTCGAAGCCGTTGCCCCAGCCGCCCTGGACGTCCAGATAGCCGGTCACGCTCCCGGTCCGCACGCCGACCCAGGCGAAGTACGCGAGCCAGCCAAGTGGAGCGAGCACGATCCCGAGCGCCATCCGGGCGAGCGGCTCCCGCCCGCCCGTGCGGCGCGCCCGCAACAGCGTCACCGCCGCCGTGATCCACACCGCCGCGACGACCGCCGCCCCCACCGGCCGGGTCAGCCCGGCCAGTGCCGCGAGCGACCCCGCCCACACCCACCGGCCGGTCAGCACGCAGTACACACTCCACGCGGCCAGCGCCGTGAAGAGCGACTCGGAGTAGGCCATCGACTGCACGATGCCGACCGGCAGCGCCGCCCACAGGGCGGCGAGCGCGAGACCGGTGCGCCGCCCGCCGACCCGGTCGCCGACCGCGAAGACCGCCCAGGCGGCGAAGAGCGAGGCGACGGCGCTGATCACGAGCCCCGCGTCGGCCGCCGAGAGCGGGAGGACGGCGGACAGCGCCCGCTCCAGCCACGGCAGCAGCGGGAAGAACGCCAGATCGGAGTGCACCTTGCCGCCGGCGAGATGCAGCGTGTACCCGTAGCCCTCCTCGGCGATCCGGGAATACCAGAGCGAATCCCAGCGGGCCGAGAGCAGCTGATGCGGATCCTTCCCCGCGGCCCACCCCCACACCGTGAGCACCACGATCCCCAAGCACCGGATCCCCGCGTACACCAGCAGCGCGGGGGCGGCGTGCCGCAGCGCCGCGCGGGCGCCGGGCGGGCGGCCGGTGCGGGCGGCCGCGGGGGCGCCCGCGCCGGTGGAGGAGAGGAGATCGGTCACCGATCGATTGTCCAGCATGCACACCCGTGCCCCGGGCGGTCCGTCGTTCGACGTGAGCGAGGCCACGTATGGCGGTCCGGGACTCGCGTACGCTGTCGACTCACTCGCCCAGGTCACCTGCGGGTCCACAGTCCCCCAAGGCCCGCGGTCGGCGGCGAGCGCGCATGACACGGAGGTGTATGTATGTCCGGGACGACCACGGCCGGCCCCTCACGGGCGGCGGGCGTTCCCCGGCAGCGGTCCCGGTACGGACAGCGGCAGCGGCCGCGCCGCGGGCAGGGACCGGGAGCCGGGGCGAGCCGCTGGACCGTCCTCGTCGTCCTGTGCGTCAGCCTGCTGCTGGTCGCCGTCGACGCGACCGTGCTGCACGTCGCCGTACCGGCCGTCACCGAGGACCTGCGGCCCGGCGCGATCCAACTGCTGTGGATCGTCGACGTCTACCCCCTGGTCTGCGCCTCGCTCCTCATCCTCTTCGGCACCCTCGGCGACCGGGTGGGCCGCCGCCGGGTGCTGCTCCTCGGCTACGGGCTCTTCGGCGTCGCCTCCGCGCTCGCCGCGGTCGCCACCACGCCGGAGGTGCTCATCGGGGCCAGGGCGCTGCTCGGCGTCGGCGGCGCGATGATCATGCCTGCCACGCTCTCGATCCTCCGGCAGGTCTTCCCCGACCGGCGGGAGCGGGCGCTGGCCATCGGCATCTGGAGCGCCGTGGCCGCCGTGGGCGCTGCCGCCGGCCCGCTGCTCGGCGGGTTCCTCCTCGAACACTTCTGGTGGGGATCGGTCTTCCTCATCAACATCCCGCTGATGGTGGTCAGCCTCCCGATTGGACGATGGCTGCTGCCCGAGTCGACCGGCGACCGGAACGGGCCGTGGGACGTCCTCGGCGCGCTGATGGCCGCCTTCGGACTCTTCGGGGTGGTCCTCGGCGTGAAGCGGGCGGGCGGCGGTGAGCTGCTGAGCCTCGCCACCGTCGTGCCGACGGCCCTGGGCATCGCCCTGCTGATCCTCTTCGCCCGCCGGCAGCGGCGCCGCGAGCACCCCCTCGTCGACCTCACCCTGTTCGCCCGGCCGGCCTTCGGCACCTCGGTGGGCTGCATCGTGCTGGCCATGCTGGCGCTGGTCGGCCTCGAGCTGATAGCCGCCCAGTACCTCCAGCTCGTCCTCGGCCTCACCCCGCTCGAAACCGGTCTGCGGCTGCTGCCGCTCACCCTCGCCGCGATGGCCTCGGGCCTCGCGGGCTCCCGCATGCTGCACCGCTTCGGCCCCCGCGCGATGGTGAGCCTCGGCTTCGTCCTGACCGCCGCGGCGGTCCTCTCCCTGACGATGATGGGCCAGCACGACCGGCCCGGTGTCCTCGTCGCGGGCTTCGTCCTCCTCGGCTTCGGCCTGGAGACCACGCTCTTCGGGGCCTACGAATCCATGCTCAGCGAGGCCGCCGCCGAGTCCGCGGGCGGTGCCGCCGCGATCGGCGAGACCTCCTACCAGCTCGGCGCGGGCATCGGCATCGCCCTCCTGGGCACCGTCATGAACGCCGCCTACGCCCCCGGCGTCACCTCCGCCCCCGGTGTGCCGAGCGCGGCCGGTGCCGCCGCGAGCCACTCGCTCGGCGAGGCGTACGAGGTCGCGCACCGCCTCGGCGGCCCGGCCGGCGAGGCCCTGCGCACCGCCGCGCGCGACTCCTTCGTCCACGGTCTGCACGTCACCCTCGGCGTCAGCGCCGGGCTGCTGCTCCTCGGCGCGCTCGCGGCGCTGCGCCTGCCGCGCGTCATGGAGTGCGGTGCGGCGTCCACCGAGGGTTCGCCGTGCGGCGCGGACGACGGCGGCGCGGCACCCCGCGACCGCGCCCCGGTGCGCGGAGTCACCGCGGGCTGACCCCGGACCGGGCCCGGCAGGGGCAGGGTCTGGACGGCGAGGGTTACCCGGTCGTAGCGTCGGGACGCCTGGGATGATCACACCGCGGGCGGAGAGTGCGTCCGTGCCGAGCCGGAGGCCGAGATGTCCGTACGCACGCTGCCGTCGTTCGACCCGCGCGACCCGCTGGGCCTCGACGATCTGCTGACCGACGAGGACCTGGCCGTACGCGACACCGTCCGCCGGTGGGCCACCGACCGGGTGCTGCCCCACATCGCCGAGTGGTACGAGCGCGGCGAACTGCCCGGCATCCGTGAACTCGCCCGCGAGCTGGGGTCCGTCGGCGCCCTCGGCATGCAGCTCACCGGCTACGGCTGCGCGGGCGCCAGCGCCGTCCAGTACGGCCTCGCCTGCCTGGAGCTGGAGGCCGCGGACTCCGGCATCCGCTCGCTGCTCTCCGTCCAGGGTTCCCTCGCGATGTACGCCATCCACCGCTTCGGTTCCGAGGAACAGAAGCGGCAGTGGCTGCCCGGCATGGCCGCCGGCGAGATCATCGGCTGCTTCGGGCTCACCGAACCCGACCACGGCTCGGACCCCGGGGGCATGCGCACCCACGCCAAGCGCGACGGCGACGACTGGGTGCTGACCGGCCGCAAGATGTGGATCACCAACGGTTCGGTGGCCGGGGTCGCGGTCGTCTGGGCACAGACCGACGACGGCATTCGCGGTTTCGTCGTCCCCACCGATCGCCCCGGCTTCTCGGCGCCCGAGATCCGGCACAAGTGGTCCCTGCGCGCCTCGGTCACCAGCGAGCTCGTCCTCGACGAGGTACGGCTGCCCGCCGACGCGGTGCTCCCGGAGGTCACCGGGCTGCGCGGGCCGCTCAGCTGCCTCAGCCACGCCCGCTACGGCATCGTCTGGGGCTCGATGGGCGCCGCGCGCGCGAGCTTCGAGTCGGCGCTCGACTACGCGAGGACCCGCGAGCAGTTCGGCAAGCCGATCGGCGGCTTCCAGCTCACCCAGGCCAAGCTCGCCGACATGGCCGTGGAGCTGCACAAGGGCATCCTGCTCGCCCACCATCTGGGGCGGCGGATGGACGCGGGCAAACTGCGGCCGGAGCAGGTCAGCTTCGGCAAGCTCAACAACGTGCGGGAGGCGATCGAGATCTGCCGTACGGCCCGGACGATCCTCGGCGCGAACGGGATCTCACTCGAGTACCCCGTGATGCGGCACGCCACGAACCTGGAATCGGTGCTCACCTACGAAGGCACCGTCGAGATGCACCAGCTCGTGCTGGGCAAGGCGCTCACCGGCCTCGACGCGTTCCGGTGAGCACCCCCCTGCGTTTTCGACCCCCACGCTCACTCGGCCCCCGGTAGCCCCGGCCCCCGGGCGGCAACCCCCGTCCCGCTGGTTCGGTGACCCCCACCCCCGCCAGTTCTGATTGAAGGCTAGTTCTGATTGAAGAAGCCGCCGTTCGCGCGGCCGGTGTGCTCGCCGCTGACCACCTTGTAGTCGGCGGGGGTGAGCAGGAAGACGCGGTTGGCCACGCGCTCGATCGTGCCGCGCAGGCCGAAGGTCAGGCCGGCCGCGAAGTCCACGACGCGCTTGGCGTCGTTGGGCTCCATGCTGGTGAGGTTCACGATCACCGGGACACCCTCCCGGAACAGCTCGCCGATGCCGCGGGCGTCCCGGAAGCCGTCCGGGGTGACCGTGGCGATGCGGGTGCCCTGCTCCTGCGCGGCCTCGTCGGTCACCAGCACCTTCGGGTTGGTCACCCAGGAGTCGCCGGGCACCGGTCCCTCGGCGTCGGTGTAGTCGTCGTCGTAGTAGCGCTCGTCATCGCTGTCGTCGACGAGGCCAAGCCAGGCACTCGCCTTGCGCACCGATCCCATGGACGCCTCCTCTCACACGCGGTGTGTTCCGCCCGCTCCTCTATGGTCGTCCATGATGCGGATGATGTGCCAAGTGGATAGCCGCCACACGTGGATTTCGTGACGCATCTGGTGCAAAGCGGTTGGCGATGCGTCAGAAACCCCGAGATGTCCGCCACAGGCGCTGGACCTGGGCATATGCGACGACGATCGGGGTGTGGGCCCCTGCTCGGCGCGTTCCTCCGGTCAATAGGATGCCCGGGTTGATCGGCACCACACACGGGGGCGGGATTTGTTCGGGATTATCAGGCCTTGCAGGCACCGGCTGTCCGAAGGGATGCGGGCGGAGTGGATGGCTCATCTCTGCGGGCTATGTCTCACCCTGAGGGGGGATCACGGTCAGTTCGCGCGAATAGCCACGAATTATGACGGGCTGATCATATCCGTCCTCGTCGAGGCGCAGTCGTCCCGTTCCGAGGGGGCGAACTCCTGGCGGCGTACGGCCGGACCGTGTCCGCTGCGCGGCATGCGCACCGCGTCCGTGGCGAAGGGTGAGGGCGCGCGGCTGGCGGCCTCCGTCTCGCTCGTGCTGGCCTCGGCGAAGATGCGCGACCATGTCGCCGACGGTGACGGAATGTTGGCGCGGCGGCCGGTGGCGGCCGCGGCTCGCAAGGTCGCCGCCAAATGGGACCGGGCGGGCGCCCGCACCGGCTCGGACCTGGGGTTCGACACCTCCGTGCTGGTCGAGGCGGTCGAGCGGCAGTCGGGGATCGAGGCGCTGGCCGGAATCGGCACACCGCTGCTGGAGGTCACCGAGCCGACCGAGACGGCCACCGCCGCCGCCTTCGGATACACGGCGGTGCTGGCCGGACGGCCGGAGAACCGGGCACCGTTGGAGGAGGCGGGCCGGCTCTTCGGTCGGCTCGCGCATCTGCTGGACGCCGTCGAGGACTTGGCCGAGGACGCCGAGGCCGGTGCGTGGAACCCGATCGCCGCGACGGGCGCGGACCTCGCCGAGGTGCGGCGGCTGTGTGACGACGCCGCGCACGGGGTGCGCCTCGCACTGCGCGAGGTCGAGTTCGGCAGCAAGGGGCAGGGCAAGCTCGCGCACCTCCTGCTGGTGCACGAGCTGGAGCGCGCGGTCGACCGGGCGTTCGGCACCTCCGGCTGCGGACATCAGGCGCACCAAGCGCACGACGGGCACCAAGGCGCCTTCGGGCCGCCTCCGGTGATGCCGCCCGGTGCCCCGCCGGAGCCGCCGAGGCAGGGGAGGCGGCGCGGACTGCTGGCCGGCTGCGCGGTGTGGTCCGCGCTCTTCTGCACCTGCCAGGTGTGCTGCAGCGGTGAGTACCACGACCCCTGGGACGGCGAGAAGCGCGAGGGCTGGTGCCACAAGTGCGACTGCGGTGACTGCGGCGACTGTGGCAATTGCTGTGACTGCTGTGACTGTTGCGGTAAGTGCTGTGAGGGGTGTGACTGTGACTGCGGCTGTGACTGCTGACGCCACGTAGGCAGGTGTGGGGGGGGGGGGGGGGGGGGGGGGGGGGGGGGGGGGAAAAAGTGGGGGGGGGGGGGGGGGGGGGGGGGGGGGGGGGGTTGGGGGGGGTTGTTGTTTGTGTTTTTGTTTTTCCCTTTGACCCCGGGGGGGGGTTTTTCCCCCCCCCCCCCCCCCCCCCCCCCCCCCCCCCCCCACCGAGCTGGGGAAGCGGGATGGTGCGAGGGGAGGGTGCGGCCGATGGCCGCGGGTGGTGAAGGCGCGCCGATATGGCGTGATGCGGGCGGGAGTGCCTCGGCTGCCCCGTCAACGCCGGTGGCCGCGCCATGACATGGCGGGCCGGCGTCGGGCGCCGACAGGCGGAGTCAGCCCGAACAGGACGCCGACCACACCCGACCGAAGTCGATGTGGTCCCGCGTGACCAGCCGTTGCCCTGAGTCCATGGGGTAAGTGGAACAGCCATCTGTTTCCGCGTCAATCCCGTACCGGTCGTCCGGTGAGACGCGATGCTCAGAGTTCGGACAGGCTTGACAGTGGGCCGTGGCCTCGCAATAGCCTCAAGCCTTGGCCCGTGCTGAGGGGCGCGGCCAACTGTGAAGGCCCGCCACCGTCCCGTGTTCGCTCTCTGCATCCACGGAGCCTGCGCATGCCCGCGTGCCCCCTGTACCCGGCCCCTCCCCCCGTCGACTCCCCGGCGGCCCCCGCCCTCGTCGAGCGGAACGCCGCCGACGCCCCCGAACTCTTCCCGGGTGCCGACTTCTTGCGGGACGGGCCGCGGTCCCGCATCGAAGCCGACCCCGCCCACAGCCCCGGCCTCGCCGTCTTCCCCGCGCCCACCCTCGTCCGCCCCCGGGATCCGCTGCCGCGCGGCCCGCACGGCGAGAGCGCCGTCACGGCCGCCGGGCTGCTCGCCGTGGACCCGGGCGACGCCCGAACCCTGGGCCGCGGCGGCCGGCCGCACCCGCGCCGCTTCGCCCCCGGCCCGCACACCGACGCCTGCGCCTCCGGCGCCTTCGCCCGGCTGCCCGCGCCCAACGCGTCGGTCTTCCGGCACAACGACGCCCGCGCCACCCTGGCCTTCCCGCGTCGGCTCTCCTGTCGCGGCGCGCCGCGCTCCCGCACCTGAACTCCGCGCGACCGTCATCGCCCCACATCTACCCAGGGAACCCCCATGCCCGTACCCACCCGGCCCCTGCATCTGGCCGTCGCCATCGACCGGCCCGGCGTCTTCGACGCCGAGCCGTACATCCGCGCGGCCACTCTCGCCGAGCGCGGCCGGCTCGACTTCGTCACCCTCGGCGACGGCTTCACCCCGCCCCGGCGGGGTCGGGGCCGCCCCGACGCCCTCGCCACGCTGTCCCGGGTCGCGCCCGCCACCCGGCGGATCGGGCTGGTGCCCACCGTCACCACCACCTACACCGAGCCCTTCAACGTCTCCTCCGCCGTCGCCACCCTGGACTGGGTGAGCCGCGGCCGGGCGGGCTGGTCCGTCGGGGTCTCCGCGGACGGGGCCGAGGCGCGGCACTTCGGTCCCCGGCCCGCCCTGCCCGCCGCGGAACTGTGGCGGGAGGCGGAGGCGGTCGCCGATGTCGTCGCCCGGCTCTGGGACAGCCGGGAGGACGGCGCGGAGATCCGCGACACGGCGACCGGGCGGCTCACCGACCGCGACAAGCTGCACCGCGTCGACTTCGAAAGCCCCCGCTTCAGCGTCCGCGGCCCCGCCCTCGTGCCCCGGCCCCCGCAGGGCCGCCCGGTCGTCGCCGTCGACGCCACCGATCCGCTGCCCCGCGCGGCCGCCGCCCGCCACGCCGACGTCGCGTTCATCCGGGCCCGGAGCGCCTGCGGCCTCAGGGCGGTCCGCGCCGCCGCCGACGACTTACGGCGCCGTGTCCGCGCCGAGGGCCGCGACCCCGCCCGGACGGTGGTCCTCGCCTCCCTGCCCGTCGCGCTCCACACCAGCGCCGACGCCGTTGCCCTCGCCGACTTCGTCGGCACCTGGTACGCGGACGGGGTGGTGGACGGCTTCCACTTCCGGCCGACGGACATCGACCGCGACCTTCCGCTGCTCGTCGACGGCACCGTGTCCGTGCTCCAGCACCGCGGCCTGCCGCGCTCCTTCTACCCGGGCGCGACGCTCCGCGAGCACCTGTGTCTGCCCCGCCCCGCCAACCGCTACGCGCGCCCCAGGGAGACCGCATGACCACCCGCACCGGGCAGCGGCGGCTTCACCTCGCCGCGCACTTCCCCGGCGTCGACAACACCACCGTCCGGGCGGCCTCCCGCCCCGGCGGCCGGCTCGACTTCGCCTCCTTCGAACACCTCGCGCGCACCGCCGAACGCGGGCTGTTCGACTTCCTCTTCCTCACCGACGGGCCGCGGCCGTGTGAGCACCAGGGGCACGCGCACGACCTCGACGTGGCCGGCCGGCCCGAGCCGCTCACCGTACTGAGCGCCCTCGCGGCCGTCACCGAGCGGCTCGGCCTGGCCGCGACGGTCGACGCCACCTGCAACGAGCCCTACGAACTCGCCCGCCGGCTCGCCTCCCTCGACCACCTCAGCGGCGGCCGCGCGGCGTGGCACATGGTCACCACCTCCGACGCCTTCACCGGGGAGAATTTCCGGCGCGTCGGCCACCTCGAGGGGGCCGACGGACACACCCGCACCGCGGAGTTCGTCGCCACCGCTCGCGAACTGTGGGACTCCTGGGCGCCCGACGCGACGCCCCGCCCCTTCGTCCACCACGGGCGGCACTTCGACATCGCCGGGGAGTTCGACGTGGCGCGCCCACCCCAGGGGCACCCCGTCGTCATCCAGGCGGGCGACTTTGAGGAGGGCCGCGACTTCGCCGCCGCCACCGCCGACGTCGTCCTCACCCGGCACGGCACCCTGGAAGCGGGCCGCGCCTTCTACGCCGACGTCAAGCGGCGCCTCGCCGCGCACGGCCGACGGCCCGAGGACCTGAAGATCATGCCGGGCGTGACCTTCGTCCTCGGCGACACCGCCGCCGAGGCCCGGGAGAAGGCCTCGGAACTCCGCGAGCGAGGGCAGACCGTGATCGGGGCGACCGGACGACGGCCGTCCTTCGTCGGCACCCCCTCGGAGGTCGCCGACGGGCTGACGCGGTGCGTCGAGCAGGGCGCCGCCGACGGCTTCGTCCTCGTCCCGCACCTCATCCCGGGCGGGCTCGACGACTTCGTCGACCGGGTGGTGCCCCTGCTCCAGGAGCGTGGCGCGTTCCGTACGGAGTACACGGGCTCGACTCTCCGCGAGCACCTCGGCCTGCCGCTGCCCGCGGTGAAAATAGCGTGAAAGGTTGGCGGTCATGAGCTCTGACGCACAACAGCAGTGGAAGGCGTGGCGCGAGCAGCGCACCGAGGCGGTCTCGGCACCGTACGGGCCGCTCGCGCTCATCGGCACATACTGGCTCGCCGATATCGCCCATAACTTGGAGGGGCGAATTCCGGCCGTCCCGGGGCAGTGGACGGACGAGGGTGACGACGTGCTGCTCACCGCCACGGCGGCGGACGGTCTCACCCTCGACGGGCGGCCGTTCACGGGCACGGTCCGGCTCACCGTCGACGGCGGGCCCGAGACCGCCCGTGTCGCGCACGGCGACCGGCGGCTGCCGGTGCTGCGCCGCGAGGGACTGTGGGCGGTCCGGGTCTTCGACCCGGACGCGGCGAGGCGCCGGGAGTTCGCCGGCATCGACGTCTTCGACCACGACGAACGCTGGGTGCTGCCCGGGCTGTTCCGCCCCTACGAGGAGCACCGCACGGTCGCGGTGGAGAACGCCGACGGGCGGGAGCGGGGGCTCGGCCTCGCCGGTGAGCTGGAGTTCACCGTCGACGGCGAGAGGCACACGCTGCAGGTCGCGACCGAGGCCGACGGCTCGCTGTGGACGGTGTTCGCCGACGGCACGAGCGGCGGGTCCAGCTACCGCTTCCGCTTCCTGCGGCCACCGGCACCCGACGCCGACGGCAAGGTGACCGTCGACTTCAACCGCGCGCTGCTGCCGCCGTGCGCCTTCGCCGACCACTTCGTCTGCCCCTTCCCGCCGCCCGGCAACACGCTGCCGGTCGACATCCCGGCGGGGGAGCGGAACCCCGTCGCCCGATGACCCGTCGAAGCGGTGCGACCCGGTGGGTCGACCCGCTTCGAGCCCCGGCGGCACAGGCCGTCGGGGCCCTCGGCCATGCCCGGACGGGCGTCCGAAAGGTGCTCTTGCGCCGCAAGGTCCACGGCCCGAATACTCCCGAACAGCGCTTGTCAGGGGCACGGCGAAAGCGGAACCCGGTGTGCCTCTTGGCTGCGCCTCACGGGCCCGCGCGCTCGGCGGACCCCCGACCCCACTCGGGAGGAACAACGTGAGGATCAAGCGCACCACCCCCCGCAGCGGTACCGCGAGACGTGCCCGGCTGATCGCCGTGGCGTCCTCGCTCGCGGCCGCGTCCGCACTCGTCGTCACCAACGCCCACGCCGAGGCCGGTTCGGCCGCCACCCCCGCTACCGCCTCCCAGCTGTCCGCCGCGAGTGCGGCCGTGCGGACCGCCGACGTCCCGGGCACCGCCTGGATGGTCGACAAGGAGACCGGCACGCTCCTGGTCTCCGCCGACTCCACCGTCTCCGCGGCGGAGATAGCGAAGATCAAACGGGAGGCGGGTGCCAACGCCGACGCGATACGCGTCGAGCGGGTCTCCGGTACCTTCTCGAAGTTCCTGCGCGGCGGCGACGCTATCTACGCCCCGAGCTGGCGCTGCTCGCTGGGGTTCAACGTCCGCAGCGGCAGCACGTACTACTTTCTGACCGCCGGTCACTGCACCGAGGGCAACCCCGCTTACTACAGCAACTCCGGTCACACGACCAGCATCGGCCCGACCACCGGATCGAGCTTCCCCGGCAACGACTACGGGATCGTGAAGTACACCAACACCTCGCTCGCCCACCCGAGCGAGGTCAACCTCTACAACGGCAGCTCCCAGAAGATCACCTCCGCCGCCAACCCGACCGTGGGGCAGAGCGTCCAGCGCAGCGGCTCCACGACCGGGCTCAAGAGCGGCAAGGTCACCGGCCTCAACGCCACGGTCAACTACGGCAACGGCGATGTGGTCTCCGGTCTCATCCGCACCACCGTCTGCGCCGAACCCGGCGACAGCGGCGGTGCCCTGTTCGCCGGTTCCACCGCCCTAGGCCTCACCTCCGGCGGCAGTGGCGACTGCCGCTCCGGCGGTACGACCTTCTTCCAACCGGTCGTCGAGGCACTGAACGCCTACGGGGTGACCATCCCCTGACACCCGTCGTCGCCTGAGCGCACCGTGCACGACATCTGAACCCGCCCGACCTCCTTCCGGCCGCGAGCACGCACCTTTCTTCCCCCTCGCCTGCGGCCGGCGGGTGCCAGAGCCCCCGATCCGTGCCCGGATCGGGGGCTCGACCCCTGCCCGCCGGGGGCATACCGTGGAAGACGACACCCGATGCGGATGGCTGGGGGTCGTGATGCTCGAAGAGCTGGTGGTGGCGGCGGTGGCCGCGGGCTCTGCCTGTGCGCTGTACGTGGCGTCGGCGGCCCGGGTGGTCAAGCAGTACGAGCGCGGTGTGGTGCTGCGGCTCGGCCGACTGCGGGACGAGATCCGTCCACCGGGGTTCACCATGATCGTGCCGGGCGTCGACCGGCTCCGCAAGGTGAACATGCAGATCGTCACCATGCCCGTCCCCGCCCAGGAGGGCATCACCCGGGACAACGTGACCGTGCGGGTCGACGCGGTCGTCTATTTCAAGGTCGTGGACCCGGCGGAGGCCGTCATCCAGGTCGAGGACTACCGCTTCGCGGTCTCGCAGATGGCCCAGACCTCGCTGCGTTCGATCATCGGCAAGAGCGACCTCGACGATCTGCTCTCCAACCGGGAGAAGCTCAACCAGGGCCTGGAGCTGATGCTCGACAGCCCCGCCATCGGCTGGGGCGTGCACATCGACCGCGTCGAGATCAAGGACGTCTCGCTGCCGGAGACGATGAAGCGCTCGATGTCCCGGCAGGCGGAGGCCGAGCGCGAGCGCCGGGCCCGCGTGATCAACGCGGACGCCGAGCTGCTGGCGTCGAAGAAGCTCGCCGAGGCGGCCGCGACCATGTCCGAGCAGCCCTCCGCCCTCCAGCTGCGGCTCCTGCAGACCATCGTGGCCGTCGCCGCCGAGAAGAACTCCACGCTGGTGCTGCCCTTCCCCGTGGAGCTGCTGCGCTTCCTGGAGCGGTCGGCCCAGCAGGGCCCGCCCGCGGCAGCCGCGCCCCCGGCTCCGCAGTCGGCCCCGGCCCCTCCGGAGCCGGTGTCGCCCGCTGTCGAGTCGGTGCCGTTGGATCCGTCGCCGGCCTCGGATGCCGAGCTGCCGCCCGGGTTCCCGCAGTCCGTCCGGGCCGATGACGAGACGCCGGGCAGCGGTGGACCGCCGGAGCACGGCACCGGAAGGACGCCGCCCGGGCCGGTGTGAACGGGCTGGACGAACGGGCTGGACGAACGGGCTGGGTGAACGGGCCGGTGTGAACGCGCTGGCTGAACCGGCTTGCGCGGCCCCGGAGTTGCGCCTTCGCGCCCTTCCGTAACGCCTGTCCCGCACAGCGGCTGACACGCGCGCCCGAAAGCGTGATGTGCGCGCCCTGGGCGCGCGCATAGCCATGCGCGCAACCGGAATTCATACTTGTGCACTCCCTCCGCCGGTCGGGATACTCGACGGGCAACTTGGCATGGACGCGCCTTTCGTACAGGGAGGCGGGCCTGTGTCGCCTGTCCTCCGGGCCCAGGCCGCCCCCCCTGCCGCCGGGCCCGACCCCACCGGAGGTGCCGAGTTGAAGCCCAGCCTGATGCGTGCGCGCACCACCCTGGCCGGCGCGGCGGTGGCCGTGCTCGCGGCGGTGACCCTCGGTCCGCAGCACGCCGGCGCGTCGATCGCCCCGGAACCGCGCGCGATGTCCGCGGCCTCGGCCGGGCAGCTCGCGAGAACGCTTCCCGCCCGGCTGAAGGACGTGGGGGCCGGTGCGTACTACGACGCGGTGGCCAGGAAGCTCGTCGTCAACATCACCGACCGGAGGGCCGCGGGCGAGGTCCGCGAGGCCGGTGCCGAGCCCAGGGTCGTCCGCTTCTCACAGGCCCGGCTCACCACCGCGCAGTCGGTGCTGGCCTCCCGGGCCGCGATCCCCGGTACCGCCTGGGTGGCGGACCCGAGAGTCAACCGCGTCGTCGTCACCGCCGATCCCACGGTCACGGGCGAGAAGCTGACGCGCCTCAACAAGGTCGTCGGCTCCCTCGGTGAGACGGTGGTGGTGCGGAAGTCGTCCGCCAGGCTCATGCGCTTCGTCCGGGCCGGTGACGCGATCCACGGGCCTTCCGCGCGCTGCTCGCTCGGCTTCAATGTCGTCGACAGGGGCGGCAGGCCCGCGTTCCTGACCGCCGGTCACTGCGGCAGGGCCGTCACCGCCTGGTCCGCGAGCCGGGGCGGGGCGGTGATCGCCCGCACCGTCGGGGCCGGCTTCCCGGGCAACGACCACGCCCTCGCGGAGTACACCGACCCGACGGTCGCGCATCCGGGCTCCGTCAGCCTCGGCGACGGCCGGACGCAGACCATCACCGGCTTCCGCGACGCGGTCCTGCGGGAGCGCGTCTCGCGCAGCGGGTCCACGACCGGGCTGCGCAGCGGCAAGGTCACCGGCCTCGACGCCACGGTGAACTACCAGGAGGGCACGGTCACCGGGCTGATCCAGACCGACGTCTGCGCCGAGCCGGGCGACAGCGGCGGCCCTCTCTTCGCCGGTGACCGGGCGCTGGGGCTCACCTCGGGCGGCACCGGAAACTGCACCGTGGGCGGTACGACTTACTATCAACCGGTGGGAGAGGCCCTGGCGGCCTACGGCGCGACCCTCCCGTAGCGGCCCCCCGGCGGACCCGTGACGGTCGCGCACCGCACCCACGAACAGCGGCCCCCGGACACACCTCCACGGTGTCCGGGGGCCGCTCCCTGTGCGGGTCGTACGGGTCGTTCAGTCGCACGGGTCGTTCACTCGTGCAGCTCGTGCAGCTCGTGCGGGCGTGCAGCTCGTGCGGTCATACCGGCTGTCGTTCGGGGGCGGTGGCCTCAGAACTCGAAGACGACGCCCTTGCCGTCCGACGCCATGCACGGGTTGGCGAACTTGTGCTCGTACGAGACGCGGTGGCCGTCCCAGACGCCTTCCGCGGTGATGACGATCGGGCGGTACTCCTTGGTGCAGACCCGGTCGGACTTCGTGGTGACGAGGGCCTTGAAGTCCCCGTCCACGGCACGCAGCTGGTCACAGGCGGCGCGTGCGGCCGGGTGGGTACCCGAGGCCTTCGGCGTGCAGTTGAGCGTCACCGCTCGCTGTACGCCCGAGTCCGCCGCGCTTTCGCCCTCACCGACGGTCAGCACCAGTGCAGAGGGCGCGAACAGACTCTGCGTCTGCGCCGAGGGCGCGGCGGTCGCCGCCGTTCCGGCGCTCAGCAGGCCGCCCAGCGCCATGGCGGCGCCCAGCGCGATCCCTCCAGTGATGTACCGCATTACGAACACTCCTTTGTTGGTTGCTTCAGATAACGGACGGAGTCTTGCGTAACGCGAGCATGAACGCACACCGATCGAACACTTTCGGTCGCTGGTTGAAAACCCTGTGTAGTGGCGCGATTTCGTGTGAGGTAGGTCTCGTATGTGTCCTCAGGGAAACGGCGGGCGTCGACGGGCGCCCGGATTGGGTGGGAATGGTGGGAATTAATGTTTCAGGAGCGTTGACCAGCAAGGATTCCTTGTAATCATTGCTTAAACAACAGAGGAGCCTTCAAAAGAACGATTTGCGGCGCGATTGACCATTGGATCTAATGATCCGCAGCCCGACTTGAGAGACCCTCGCAGTCCGGCCGAAAAGAGGCTCGCCCGATGACAGCGCGGCGGCCGGAGCGATTCAGGAGCGCCGCAGCAATGGCCGAAGAGCACTCAGACAGACCCTCGGGCCCCGTCTCACGCGGCCCTTTCGTCACTGCCGTTCGGGCCTTCCGGCGTGACCGGACCGGCATGGCCGCGCTCGCCGTCGTCCTGCTGTGTGCCGTCCTCGCGCTCGCCGCCCCGCTGATCGTCGCGCTCTACGGCAAGGACGCCACCGAGCACTACGGGCAGAACACCCCCGGCCTGCTCAGCCCCGAGGGCCTGCCCGTCCTGCCCGGCGGCGGCATCTCGGCCGACCACTGGTTCGGCATCGAACCCGGCCTCGGCCGCGACGTGCTGGCCCAACTCCTCTACGGCATGCGGACGTCACTGCTGGTCGCCCTGGCCTCCGTCGCCGTCATCGCCGTTGTCGGCATCGTCCTCGGCGTCACCGTCGGCTACCTCAGCGGCATCGCCGACCGGGCCTTCACCTTCGTATGCAATGTGCTGCTCGCTTTCCCGACACTGCTGCTGCTCCTCGCGCTCGGCCCCGTCGTCGAGACGCGCTTCGTCGACCCCGGCGAGAACGAACCCGTCTGGATGCAGTTCACCGTGCTCATCTCGGTGTTCGCCGCCTTCGGCTGGGTGCCGCTGGCGATGGTCCTGCGCACGGCCGTACGGTCGCTGCGCGAGCGGGAGTTCATCGAAGCGGCACGGGCCCTCGGGGCGAGCCGTCGGCACATCGTCTTCCGTGAACTGCTGCCCAACGTCTGGGCGCCGGTGCTCGTCCACATCACGCTCGCCGTGCCCGGCATCGTCACCGCCGAGGCCGCGCTGTCCTTCCTCGGCGTCGGCATCGACGAGCCCGTCCCCGACTGGGGCCGGATGATCTCCCGGGGCTCCGAGGTCTTCTACGACGACCCGACCTACATGGTCTTCCCCGGCGTGACCATCCTCGTCTTCGTCCTCGCCTTCAACCTCCTCGGCGACGCGGTCCGGGACGCGCTCGACCCCCGGACCGCGCGCTGAGGCTTCCGCCGGAAGCGTTGCCGACTGTGGGTCGGCTTCGGCCTGCCGCGCAGTTCCCCGTGCCCCTCATGGGGCGCGCCGCTTCCCCTTCTCCTTCCCATTTCCGATCAACGGAGTTCACCATGGCCCGCATCCGTCCGCGCAGCACAGTCGTCTCGGCGCTCGCCACTGCCGCCGCCCTGCTGATGTGCTCCTGCTCGGCCGGTGCGGGCAAGGGCGCGGAGGGGGCCGAGGGCAGCGGCGCCACGGCCGCCAAGAGCGGCCAGCGGCTGACCGTCACGCTCGGCACCGCCGCGGACAGCCGGGGCCCGGCGCCCGCGGTCTCCGGCGCACGCTCCGGCGGCACCGTCAAGGTCGCCAACCTCGACGACTACTCCCACCTCGACCCGCAGAAGACCTACGCGGGCGAGGGCTACAGCACCTCGCTGCTGTGGGGCCGTCAGCTGACCCAGTACCAGGTCGTGGACGGCAGGCCCAAGCTGGTCGGCGACCTGGCCACCGACACGGGGAAGTCCTCCGACGGCGGCCGCACCTGGACCTACCGGCTCAAGGACGGCGTCGCCTGGGAGGACGGGAAGCCGATCACCTCCGCGCACATCAAGTACGGCATCGAGCGCACCTTCGCGCCCGGCTTCGAACTCGGCCCCACCTACTGGCCGGAGTGGCTCACCGACTCCGAGGACCGCAGTGCCGCGGTCAAGAAGTACGGCGGCCCGAAGGACGGCGACCTCAAGGCGATCGAGACCCCCGACGACAAGACCATCGTCTTCCGCTTCCCGAAGCCGCAGTCCGACGTGCCGTACATGGCGGCCCAGTCCTCCTCCTCACCCGTGCGCGAGGACAAGGACACCGGCACCGGCTACGACGTACGGCCGTTCGCCACCGGACCGTACAAGATCGTCGAACACAAGCAGAACCAGAGCCTGACCCTGGAGCGCAATCCGCACTGGAAGGCGGAGACCGACCCGATCCGCCACCAGTACCCCGAACGCTTCGAGTTCACCTTCGGCAAGAAGACCCTCAACACCGCCCAGGAGGTCTTCAACGCCCGCGGCGCCGGACCCGACACCGTCACCACCAAGAGCGAGGTGCCGCCGGAGCTGTACGCCGAGGCCGCGCGCGACCCGAAGAAGAAGGAACTGATCGTCGCGGGCAGCCAGGGCGCCTTCACCAGCGACCTCTACATCAAGAACAGCCGCGTCACCGACCCCGAGGTCCGCAAGGCCATCCACTACCTCTTCCCGCGCGAGCAGGCCCGCCAGGTCCTCGGCGGCCCGCGCCTGGGCGACTTCGCCACCACCCTCTCCTCACCCGCCGTCGTCGGCTGGAAGAAGTACGACCTCTACCCCGTCAAGCCCACCGGCGACGTCGAGAAGGCCAAGGAGCACCTCGCCCGGGCCAAGACCAAGGTCACCACCTTGACCTACGCCTACGAGAGCGACGCCCCCGAGAAGGACCGCCTCGCCCAGGTCCTCGTCGACGCCTTCGCCAAGGCGGGCATCAAGCTGGTCGTCAAGCCGTTGGAGAAGGCGACCTTCACCAACGAGGTCTTCCGCGGCCCCGCCCCCTACGACATGTGGCTGTCCACCAACTCCGTCGACTGGCCCACCCCGGCCACCCTGCTGCCCGACAGCTTCCACAGCAAGCTCGACGCCCTCGCCAACTCCATCCGCTACGCCAACCCCGAGGTCGACAAGGAGCTGGAGCGCATCGCGGGGATCGGTGACGCCCGGCAGAAGGCCGACGCCCTGATCGCCCTGGAGCGCACCGTCATGAAGGACGTCCCGGTCGTGCCCTTCCTCTACACCAGCGTCTCCCAGTTCCGCGGCGCGAACATCGGCGGCGCCGCCATCCACCCCATCTACGGTTCCATCGCCGCCGCCTCGCTGTACCTCAAGAAGTCCTGAGAAGAGTCCTGAGAAGCATGACCGGCTACGTCTTCCGGCGGGCCCTGCAGGCCGCGGCGGTGCTCCTCGCGATCACCGCCGCCGCCTTCGGGCTCTTCTACGCCGCACCCTCCGACCCGGCGCTCATCGCCTGCGGCCCCAAGTGCGACACCGCACAGGTCGAGGCCGTCCGCCACAGCATGGGACTCGACCAGCCCCTCGTCACCCAGTACACCGACTATCTGCGCGGACTCGTCGCCGGGCGCACCATCGCCGACGTCGACGGCAGCCCCATCGACTGCGCCGCCCCCTGCCTCGGCTACTCCTACACCCTCCACCAGCCCGTACTCGACGCCATCGGCGACCGGTTCCCCGTGACGCTGTCACTCGCCGCCGGCGCGCTCGTGGTGATCGGGGTGCTCGGCATCGGCGTGGGCTTCCTCGCCGCCCTGCGCCGCGGCACCCCCACCGACCGGCTGCTGTCGGGCTTCACCCTCGTCGGCGCGAGCGTGCAGATCTACTTCCTCGGCTACGTACTGCAGTACCTGCTCGTCTACGCGAGCGACGTCTTCCCGCTCCCCGGCTACAGCCCTCTCGGCGACGGGCCGGGCGCGTGGGTGGCGGGCCTGCTGCTGCCGTGGCTCGTCCTCGGCTTCGTCAACGCCGCCGTCTTCGCCCGCCTCGCCCGCGCGCAGATGCTGGAGACGATGCACGAGGGGTACGTGCGCACCGCGCGCGGCAAGGGCCTCGGCGTCCTGCGGGCCCATCTGAAATACACGGCGCGCGGCGCCGCCGCCCCACTGGTGCAACTACTCGGCCTGGAGGCGGGGGCGCTGTTCGGCGGGGCGTTCATCACCGAGACCGTCTTCGGACTCGGCGGGGTCGGCAAGCTCGCCGTCGACGCCGTCGTCCAGAACGACCTGCCGACGGTGGTGGGCACGGTGCTGCTCGCCGCCTTCTTCGTGGTGGTGTTCGTGGCCGTCGCCGACCTGGTGGTGGCGTGGCTCGACCCGAGGGTGAGGCTGGCATGACACCGGTTCTTCGCGTACGCGACCTGACCGTCTCCTTCTCCGGCTCGGACGGTGCGGTGACGGCCGTCGACGGCCTCTCCTTCGACCTGGCCCGCGGTGAAGTCCTCGGCCTGGTGGGGGAGTCCGGCTCGGGCAAGTCGACGGTGGGGCTCGCGGCGATGGGGCTGCACGACGCGGCCCGGACGAGCGTCGGGGGCAGCATCACCGTCGGGGACGTCGAGGTCGTCGGTGCCCCCGACGCCCGCCTGCGCGGTCTGCGCGGTGCGCGGATCGCCATGGTCTTCCAGGACGCGCTGGCCTCGCTGTCGCCCTTCCACTCCGTGGGGGAGCAACTGGCCGAGGCGTACCGGGTCCACTCCGGCGCGGGCCGGGCCGCGGCCCGCGCCCGGGCGGCGGACATGCTGGACCGGGTCGGGATCCCGGCCGCCCGGGCCCGGGATTATCCGCACCAGTTCTCCGGCGGGATGCGGCAGCGCGTCATGATCGGCATGGCGCTGATCAACGCGCCGGACGTACTGATCGCGGACGAGCCGACGACCGCGCTCGACGCGCGGGTGCAGCGGCAGGTGCTCTCCCTCCTCGCGGAGTTGCGCCAGGAGAGCGGCACGGCGGTGCTGCTCATCACGCACGACGTGGGCGTCGTCGCCGAGACGTGCGACCGGATGCTGGTCATGCGTGACGGCCACCTGATTGAAGAGGGCCCGACCGGCCGACTCCTGACGGCCGCCGAACACCCGTACACCCGCGCCCTGATCGGCGCCGCCCCCACCTTGACGTCGACACCGGGCACGCGCTTGCCGACCGTGCCTTTGCCCTTGCCGGGCGGCGGGGTGGCCTTTTCCGCCGCGACGGCGAATCGGTCGGCGCTGCCCGGGCCGGGCGCCGTCGCGGCGGGGCCTGCCGCCGGGGCCGCGGTGTCGGAACCGCTGGACGCGGCACGGGCCGGGGTGTCTCTTTCCGTCGCGACGGCGAGTCGACCGGCGGCGGTTTCCGGCGGTGCCGGACAGGGGGCTGGTCTCGCCGGGCACCGCCGGTCCGCGTCACCCGGGCCGGGCGACGTCGCGGCGGACATGGCTGCTGCGGCCGAGAGGCCCCTCGCCGAAGTCGTCGACCTGCACGTCGAGTTCGGTGGGCGGCGGCGGGGGCCGTGGGGGCGGCGGGGGGAGCCCGTGCGGGCCGTGCGGGGGGTCGGATTGCGGATCGAGCCGGGGGAGACCCTCGGGCTCGTCGGGGAGTCGGGGTCGGGGAAGTCCACCACCGCCCGCGTCCTCGCGGGGTTGCAGCGGCCCACCGCCGGAGACGTCCGCTTCGACGGGCGGGACATCGCGCGCGCCGCCGTCGACCCCCGGCTCCGCCGCGAGCTGAGCCGCGACGTGCAGCTGGTCTTCCAGGATCCCTACGCCTCGCTCAACCCGCGCCGCACCGTCGAGGAGATCGTCACCACCGGGCTACGGATCCACACCGACCTGGACGCCGCCGCCCGCCGCGCCCGCGCCGTCGAACTCCTCGAACAGGTCGGGCTGGACCCCGCCCATCTGACCCGCTACCCGCACGAGTTCTCCGGCGGCCAGCGCCAGCGCATCGGCATCGCCCGCGCGCTCGCCCCCCGTCCCCGGCTGATCATCGCGGACGAGCCGGTCTCCGCCCTCGACGTGTCCGTGCAGGCCCAGGTGCTCAATCTGCTCATGGACCTCCGCGACGAGCTCGGGCTCTCCCTGCTCTTCGTGTCGCACGACCTCGCCGTCGTACGGCACTTCTGCGACCGCGTCGCCGTCATGCGGGCCGGGGTCGTCGTGGAGAGCGGCTCGCGTGACGAGGTCTTCGACGACCCGAAGGCCGTCTATACGCGGGAGCTGCTCGCCGCGACGATGTGACCTCCGGGGTGAGAAATCCGCGCCGCCGCTCGTGGAGGGGACGGGCGGTGGCGCGGGACGGTGCTCCGCGCCGCCGCCCGTGGCTTCATTCGCCGGGCAACGGCCCGGGCAGCGACCCCGGCAGGGGACCGAGCGCCGGCCCGGGCAACAGCCGCATCGCGTCCCTGCGCGGGGCGGCACGGAGCAGACGCAGCAGCACCGCGGGGTGGACCAGGCCCGCCGGACTGCCGAGCATGTGCTGGACGCGGGCGAACCGGCGGTAGACCGCGGGGTCGTCGGGGAGGACGGCGAGGAGGTTCAGCACGTACCAGCGGGCGATCCGGTGGACCATCGACGGTCGGCAGGCACGGCCCGCCGGGTCGACGCCGGTGGCCAGCGTCCACGGCACGCGGACGATCCGGGCGCAGCGCCGCTGGAACCGCTGGGCGAACCCGGCCGGGTCCCCGGCCGTGGCGCACTGCCGGACCATGCTGCGCAGCAGCGTGGCCTCGGCGGCGGCGACGGTCATCCCCTGCCCGTAGACGGGGTTGAAGGTGCACACCGAGTCGCCGAGCGCGATCAGCCCGTCCGGCCAGGGAGTCACCTTGTGGAAGAGCGTCCAGCGGTTGCCGGGGTGGGTGTAGCGGTGGGCGCGGGAGAGCGGGGTGCCCTCCGCCACGCACGCGGCGACGTCGGGATTGCGCAGCGTCGCCGCGAACTCCTTGAACCCCGCCTCGTCCGTCGGGGGCAGGTCGCCGGCCGCCGCGATGAGGCAGACGATCCAGCGCCCGCCCTCGACGGTGAGGATGCCACCGCCGCGCGGCACGCCTGGGGCGTACGGGGCTTCGACCGAGGCGAGCCAGTCCTGCCGCTGCCCGGTCTCGGGGATCCGGTACAGCCGCGAGGTGTAGGTGAGCCGGGCGTCGACGACGAGCTGCTCGGGACGGGGGAAGTCGGCCTTCTCCAGCCAGCGGGGCAGCCGGGAGGCGTGCCCGGTGGCGTCCACGATCAGATCGGCCTCGATGGTGAGGCTGTCGGCGCTGGGCCGCTGGGAGAGCCTGCGGCCGGTGACCGCGCGTGCCTGGTTGGTGCCGCGGTCGATGACCAGGCCGTCGGCGTGGAAGCCGTCGAGGGTGTGCACCCCGGGCAGCGCGCTCACGCGCCTGCGCAGCCGGTCCTCCAGCGTGGGCCGGCTGAACGACTGCAGCGGTATGCCCAGCGGGGTGCGCGGCGCCCAGCCGGTGGGCAGCAGGGTGCGGTAGGACGTGCCGAAGTCGAAGACCGGGGCCTCGAGGGCGGCGAGCTCGCCGCGCAGCCCGGGAAAGAGGGCCTCCAGCAGCTGGCCGCCGTGGGCGAGCATGCCGTGCGGGTGATGGGCCTGCGGCACCCCGTCGCGCGGGCCGCCGCCGGGGCGCAGCCGGTCGCGCTCGAGGATGGTGACACGGGCGAAGGTCTCCGAGAGCACCCGGGCGGCGAGCAGTCCCGCGTAGCCGCCGCCGATCACCACGGCGCGGTCCCAGCGGCGCGGCCTCCGGGCTCCGCCCCGGTCATCGCCCGTTCCGAACGCCACAGCCGCCTCCCCCTTCCACCGGAGGCGTCGGCACGCCTCCGCAGTCCGAGCCCACCCCACCAGGGTGGCCTCGCGGCCCGGGCGACACCACCGCTCACCAGAGCATCTGTCGGCGCGCGCGTGCTTCCAAGCGCCGGGCCCGGAGCCTCAAGAGGGCGTCATGCCGTGCGTCTTCCGCCGGAACGCGGCGCAGACGAAAGTAATCACGGTGCCCGCCACCGCCCACGCGGACAGCACCAGCAGCGGGCCGGTCAGCGCGTTGCCCCCGAAGTAGGCGATGGAGCGGGCGGACCAGGTGCCGGCGCCCGGGGGGAGGGCGGGGCCGACGGCCCGCCAGAAGCCCGGCAGCAGCGGGTAGGGGTAGGCGCCGCCCGCGCTCGGATTGCCCATCACCACGACGACGGCGATGGCGAGGCCGATGCCGAGGACGCCCGCCAGCCCCTGGAGGGCCAGCGTGGTGGCGCCGACCGCGAAGACCACCAGCGCGCCCACCCCCCACAGGCCGAGGATGCTGCCGGGCAGCGCGTCGAGCACCGGGCCCGCGATGACGGCGCCGCCCAGGCCCGAGGCGATCGAGTAGAGGGCGAGCGCGGCCAGCCGGACGAAGGCCCGCCGGGGGTTGGCGGGGCGCGCGCCGGCGCTGATGGCGAGGATCGCGGCGCACAGGTATCCGCCCACGCACCAGCCGATCACCAGGTAGAACGAGGACAGCCCCCGGGCGTCGCCCCGGGCGGCGGGGGCGATGTCGATGACCTTCACCTCGCGCTTCTCGGCCCGCTCGGCGCGGGTGACGACCGTCTCGACGGCCTGGGAGAGCGAGGCGCCGGCGCCACTGGCGACGAGCAGGGTGTCGGTGTTGCCGCGCGGGTCGACGATCAGCGCCGCGTCGGTGTCGCGGTCGCGGATCTGCCGCTCGGCCTTCGCCCGGTCGCCGACCGCGCGCGGGTCGAGGGGGTCGCCCGGCAGCTTGCCGAGCTTCTCCGTCAGCTGCCCGCTGATCTGCTGGGGGGCGACGACGCCGAGCGGGATGTCGGTGGGCTTGGGGCTGTGGAAGGCGCCGATGTAGGAGGTGATGAACGCGAGCTGGAGCACCAGGACCCCGACCACCAGCAGCGCGGCACGGCCGGTCACCGCGTTCCGCACCTCCTGGAGGAAGGAGGGGTGGGTGCCGCCGGTCATGTAGCTGGCCATGCGTCGCTCCTCGCCGCGCCGGTTCGTTCTCCGGTTCGTCCGCCGGTGTGATCCTTTTGTCCTCATGGTGCGGGTCCCGAGGGATTGCCGCAGGTGGCGTGGGCCGTTCGGGCGGGCCGGGGGCGGGCGTGGCGGCCGCTGCCGAAACCGACAGGTCAGGGCCGCCCCGCCCCCTTTTTTTGGGTAAAAGGTTTGTATTGCACGTAATGTGCCGAACGTGGGGGGCGCATTCGGCTCGGTGTCACACGCGATGCTGTTCGCCGCCCGTCCCCGGCACCGCCCGGTGCGGGAGTACCGGCGACGAAAGCATCACCGTGACAGTCACCTCGCCCCACCCCCCGATGCCCGTCATGCCCGGCGCGTCCGCCGGCCGTGCCCGCTGGACGCGCGTGGCCGGATGGCTGACGCCGGTCGTCGGGCTCGTCCTCGGGGTATGGGGGAACACGGAACCCTCCGCATGGACCGACGAGATCGTCACCATTGACGTGGCACGGCGGTCCTGGCCGCAGATGATGGAACTGCTGGGGCGGGTCGACGCGGTGCACGGCCTGCACTACGTGCTGATGTACCTGGTCGGGCAGGCGAACGGCGGGCTCAACGAGTTCCTGACGCGGGTGCCCTCCGCGGTGGCGGTGGCCGTCGCGGTAGCCGGTCTCTCCTGGCTGGGACGGCTGCTCGGCGGTCCACGTCTCGGGCTGTACGCGGGGCTGCTGCTCGCCGTTCTGCCGACCGCGTCGCGGTACGCGCAGGAGGCCCGCTCGTTCGCCTTCGTCATGGCGGTGGCGGTGCTGGCCACGGGTGCCCTGGTGAAGGTCCTGTCCGGCCGTGCCCGGGTCCTGTGGCCGGCCGGCTATGCCGTGCTGATAGCCCTGCTGGGCTGGTTCAACGTGCTGGGACTGCTGTTGGTGGCCGCCCACGCGGTCACCGTGGTCCTCCGGCGCCCCGGCCGCCGCGTCGTCGTACGCCTGCTGCTGGCCCAGGCCGCGGGCATCGCCGCCGTCGTCCCGCTGCTGATCCTCGCCTCCGCCCAGAGCTCCGCCGTGGGCGAAGCCGCACCGGTCACCGTCGCAACACCGTTCAACTACTTCACCTGGCTTCTCACTCCCGGCCAGAACACCCTCCCCACCGCGCTCAAGCTCCTGCTCACTCTCACCGCCCTCACCGCCCTGACCCTCCTCGTGGTGCGCCGGCACAAGGCCCCGTCCCTGGCCCTCGCCGTCGGCGTGCCCTGGCTGGCTGTCCCCCCGCTGCTCCTCATGGCCGTGTCCCTCGGCCACCCCCTCTTCGCCTACCGCTATCTGCTGTTCTGTCTGCCGGCCCTGGCCCTGCTGCTCGCGACAGCCGCCACCGTCGTTCCCCCGCGCCGGCAGCTGCTCCTCGTGCTCCTGCCGGCCGTCCCTCTCGCCGCGTCCCACCTCGCCATCCGCCAGGAGGACAGCCGCCAATGGGACACCCGCGCCGTGGTCAGAACCCTGCGCATCCACGACGCCCCCGGCGATGCCGTCCTCTTCAGCGGCGCCCGGTGCGGCCTGATCGCCACCGCCTTCAAGGAGGCGTTCACGGGCCGCCCCGACCTGGGCGCGGCCCGGACCGCCGCCGGGCTCGGCGCCCTGGACAATCTGCCCGCCGACCCGGACCTTCTGCAGCGGCGCCTGACCCACACCCCCCGCGTCTGGCACATCACCTGCAACCACCTCTCCTCCGGCGCCCGCCAGGCCGCCGCCCGCACCGCCGCCTCCCAGGAGCAGATCCTCACCCGCGCCGGCTTCTCCCCGGCCTATCACCACAGCGCCCGCGGCGTGGACATCACGCTCGTACAACGACCTGCCACCGGGCAGTCCGCCGACAAGTCCGCCCACTGACCCGGTGCCATGACAGCGGGCCGGGCTCGGCGTCCGAATCCATTCGTACGAATGTTCGAGAGTTGGTTTATGGTGGATACAGGAGGGGCGGTCCGGATCGGTCAGGGGGTGCACAAGCGCAGGAGGTGCGATGGCAGGGTTCACGCACCTGCACACCGCGTCGGGGTTCTCGATGCGGTACGGGGCCTCGCACCCGGAATGGCTGGCCGAGCGGGCCGCCGAGCGCGGCATGGACGCCATCGCCCTCACCGACCGCGACAGCCTCGCCGGGGCCGTCCGGTTCGCCAAGGCGAGCGCGAAGGCCGGGGTACGGCCGCTGTTCGGCGTTGACCTGGCCGTACGGGAACCCGACCCCGAGGCGAGCCCGACCGTCCGGCGGCGCACCCCGGTGCGCGGCGGGGCGTTCGTCGACGAATCCGCGCCCCGCGCGGTCTTCCTCGCCCGGGACGGCGCGGCCGGCTGGGCGGCGCTGTGCGGGCTGGTCTCCGCCGCCCACGCGGGCGGCACCGAACGGCCCGAACTGACCCGGGCCTCCCTCTCGGGCCTCTCAGGCCTCTCCGGCACGGTGACCGGGGACTCCCCGGTCACCGTGCTGCTCGGCGCGGACTCCGAGGTCGGTCGCGCGCTCGCCGCCGGCCGCCCCGACCGGGCCGCCCGGCTGCTCGCCCCCTGGCGTGAACTGTTCGGTGCCGCCCTGCGGCTGGAGGTCGTCTGCCACGGCCGCACCGGCACCGGCCCCGGCTCGCTGCGGCTCGCCGCCCGCACCACCGGCTTCGCCGTCGAACAGGGCGTACGAGCCGTCCTGACCAACGCCGCGCGCTACGCCGACCCGGGGCAGGGGCCCGTCGCCGACGTCCTCGACGCGGCCCGGCGGCTGGTGCCGATCGACCTCCGCAGGCCCGAAGGGCTCGACAGCGGTGAGCGCTGGCTCAAGGGGCCCGGCGACATGGCCGCCCTCGCCGGCCGGATCGCGGAGGCCGCCGGCTTCCGGCGCGACACCGCGCACCGGCTGCTCGCCATGACCGAGGAGACCGCCGCCGCGTGTCTCGTCGACCCCGAGGACCACCTGGGCCTGGGGTCCGTCCACTTCCCCGAGCCCCACCTGGTCGGAGCCGGGCCGCGCACCGCCGACCGCGTGCTGCGCTCCCGCTGCGCGGCGGGCCTGGTGCTGCGCCGCCACGACCGCGACCGCCGCTACTGGGACCGGCTGGACCTCGAACTGCGCACCATCGAGCAGCGCGGCTTCGCCTCGTACTTCCTCACCGTCGCCCAGGTCGTCGACGACACCCGCGCGCTCGGCATCCGGGTCGCCGCCCGGGGCTCCGGCGCGGGCTCCCTCGTCAACCATCTGCTGGGCATCACCCACGCCGACCCCGTCGAACACGGCCTGCTGATGGAGCGCTTCCTGTCGAGGCGCCGGACCGCGCTGCCCGACATCGACATCGACGTCGAGTCCGCGCGCCGTCTGGACGTCTACCGTGCGATCTTCGACCGGTTCGGCGCGGAACGGGTCGCGACCGTCGCCATGCCCGAGACCTACCGGGTGCGGCACGCCGTGCGGGACGTGGGCGCGGCTCTCGGCATGGAACCCGCCGAGGTGGACCGGCTCGCCAAGGCCTTCCCGCACATCCGGGCGCGCGACGCCCGGGCCGCCCTGGCGGAACTGCCCGAGCTGCGCGGTGTCGCCGCCGGACGGTACGGTCCCGCCGACACCCGGCTGTGGGGCCTCGTCGAGGCACTGGACGCGCTGCCGCGCGGTATCGCCATGCACCCGTGCGGGGTGCTGCTGTCCGACGCGACACTGCGCGGCCGCACCCCTGTCGTGCCGACCAGCGGCGAGGGGTTTGCGATGTCCCAGTTCGACAAGGACGACGTGGAGGACCTCGGACTGCTCAAGCTCGATGTCCTGGGGGTACGGATGCAGTCCGCGATGGCGCACGCGGTGGGGGAGATCGAGCGGGCCACCGGGCACCGGCTGGACCTGGACGACCCCGCCCAGGTGCGGCCGGGCGACCGGGCGACCTACGAGCTGATCCGGTCCGCCGAGACGCTCGGCTGCTTCCAGATCGAATCCCCCGGCCAGCGGGACCTGATCGGACGGCTCCAGCCCTCGACCTTCCACGACCTCGTGGTCGACATCTCGCTCTTCCGGCCCGGCCCGGTCTCCGCCGACATGGTGCGGCCCTTCATCGAGGCCCGGCACGGACGGGCACCCGTCCGCCTCCCGCACCCGGACCTGGCGGAGGCGCTGGGCGAGACCTACGGCGTGGTCGTCTTCCACGAGCAGATCATCGAGATCCTGCGGATCATGACCGGCTGCGACCGGGACCTCGCGGACGAGACGCGCCGCGCGCTGTCCGACCCCGAGCTGCTGGGCCGGGTGCGGGCCTGGTTCGCGGCCGAGGCGGCGGGGCGCGGCTATCCGCCCGACGTCGCCCGCCGCACCTGGGAGATCGTCGAGGCCTTCGGCTCCTACGGCTTCTGCAAGGCGCACGCCGTCGCCTTCGCCGTGCCCACCTACCAGTCCGCCTGGCTGAAGGCGCACCACCCGGCGGCCTTCTACGCCGGGCTGCTCACGCACGACCCCGGGATGTACCCGAAACGCCTGCTGCTGGCGGACGCGCGGCGGCGCGGGGTGCCGATCCTGCCGTTGGACGTGAACCGGTCGGCGGCCGCCTATCGGATCGAACTGGTGTCCGAGAAGGAGGGGTACGGCATCCGGCTCGCGCTCTCCGAAGTGCACGGCATCACCGAGGCCGAGACGGACCGGATCACGGCCGGCCGCCCGTACACCTCGCTCCAGGACCTGTGGTTGCGCGCCCACCCCTCCCGGCCCGTCGCCGAACGGCTCGCGCGGGTCGGGGCGCTGGACGCCTTCGGCACCAACCGCCGGGACCTGCTCCTGCACATCGCCGAACTCCACCGGCGGCAGCGCGGCGCCACGGCCCAGCTGCCGCTGGTCGACAGCGCGCGGGCCGAGCCGGCCGGGCTGCCCGACCTCGACGACGCCGAGCGCCTCGGCGCGGAGCTGAGCGTGCTCGGCATGGACACCTCCCGCCATCTGATGTCCGACCACCGGGAGTTCCTGGCGGAGTTGGGCGCGCTGTCGGCGAAGCGGCTGCGCGACGCGCGGCACGGCGAGACCGTCCTGGTCGCGGGCGCCAAGGCAGCCGTCCAGACCCCGCCGATCCGCTCGGGGAAGCGGGTCGTCTTCGCCACCCTCGACGACGGCACGGGCCTGGTCGACTGCGCCTTCTTCGACGACTCCCACGCCGCGTGCGCGCACACGGTCTTCCACTCCTGGCTGCTGCTGGTTCGCGGGGTGGTGCAGCGCCGCGGCCCGCGCAGCCTCAGTGTGGTGGGCGCGGCGGCGTGGGACCTGGCGGAGCTCACCGCGCTGCGCGCGGAGGGCGGGCTGGGCGCGGTGGCGGCGGTACTGGCGCATCCCACGGTTTCCGCCGGTGCGGTCCCGGACCGGCGCATCCGGATGTCCACCGGCTACGCGATGCATCCGTGGGCGGATCTGCGGCCGGCGGGTGAAGGGGCGGCCACGGGGCGCAAGTTGTGGCACGCGAGCCAGGGGAGTGCGGGATGAACACGCGAAGGCTTTCCCCGGTCCCGCCCCTTCCCGAAACCGGGGGCGGAGGCACCGTCCTGTACGTGCACTTCCACTCCGCCGGGACCGCCCTGGAGGAGGAGACCTATGACGGGCTGCTCGCCCTCCTCGCCGAGGTGACACCCGTCGTCCAGGCGCTGCCCCCCGACGCCGCGCTCATGGACGTCCGGGGCGCGCTGCGCTACTTCGGGCACGATCCGGCCGAACTCGCCGGCATCCTGCGGATCCGGTCGCTCGCCCACTACAGCGTGGACTGCACGGTCGGGATCGCGGGCAATCCGATGCTCGCGCGGATGGTCGCCCAGGACGGGGCGCCCGGAGCGGTCCGCGGGCTGCCCGGCGACCCGGACACGGTGGCGGCGTTCCTCGCGCGCAAACCCGCCGCCGCGCTGTACGGGGTGGGGCCCGCCACTGCCCGCACCCTGTGCTCGTACGGCCTCGACAGCATCGGCCGGATCGCCGAAGCGCCGCTGTCCGCGCTGCAACGCATCCTCGGCGCGACCGCCGGGCGCCGGATCCACGAACGGGCGCGCGGCATCGACCCGACCCCCGTCACCCCCGACGAACGGGCCCGCTCGATGGGTGCCGAGCACCGCTTCACCCACGACGAACTGGACGCGGAGTACCGGCGCCGCGCGCTGCTCACGCTCGCCGACGGCCTCGGGGCCCGGTTGCGGGAGAGCCGGCGACATCGTCCCCGGCGCCCGCGACGCGATCCACGGCCTCACCCCCGGACTGACCGACCAGGCGACGGACTCCGACTTCCTGCGGCGTCTGAACGAGGGCGGCGACACGGTGCCCGGCGTCCGCTACACGGTGATCGCGACGAAGTACGACGAGATCGTCACGCCGTACCGGTCCGGATACCTCTCCGGCCCCGACGTCACCAACGTCCTCATCCAGGACTCCTGCGCGCTCGACCTCTCCGGGCACGTGGCGATCGGCGTCCTCGACCGCCTGGCCTTCCACGAGATCACCAACGCCCTCGACCCCGCCCACGCCACCCCGACCACCTGCGCCGGCTGACCTCCGCCGCACCGCGCGGGCGCCGACCGGCCGCAAAAACCAAAAAACCCCAGCTGAGCTGGGGTTTTTCACTGGTGTCCGAGGGGGGACTTGAACTCTCCTCTCGGGCACCAGCCCCCAACCGCTCTGACCTGGGGAAACGCCCGTCGATAGGCTTGATTTCGGCGGGCGTTTCTCCTGTTCTTTCCTGCTGTTTCAGGCCCTCTCGGGCCCCTGTTGGTCATGCGTTGGTCACGTGACCAACCCTCCTCCGAGGCGCCCACCCTTGGGCTTCCCGGACGGCGCCCATGGGCTACGCCCGGTCTGTACGAGCGCGAGCATCACCACGTACCGGGTGGGCCGGGGCCCTCTTTATGCAAGAACGCGCATAGTCGTGTTCACGCATAGACGTGTGGCGCCACCCCCTCTACGGTCGTTGGGCAGGCGGCCCAAACGGGGCCAGAGCAAGGGGGTTTGGCATGTCCGAACGTTCGGCACTCACCCGGCTCACGGGCAACGGCCACGGCGAGTGCGGAGAGAAGGACTGCCCGAACGTGTACCGCACGGCGACCGGATCGTTCGTGGTGCAGGGCGACGTTTCCGCAGCCTTCACCCCGCCCGCCGGGGAAGGGCTCGTGGAAATCCCGGAGGCGGTTCTCAGGGAGGCAATCCGTGCACTTGGATGGTGACGCGTGGAATGACTGCTTCGACTCCATGGAGCGCGAGGCGTGGCGGCTGGAAACGCTGCCCGTCTACACCATGCCCCAGGAAGCGGAGAAGCTGAAGCGCTTTCTCGCCGGGGAGAAGTCGCCTGACGATTACACCTCGGCGTGGATGGACGAGGTTCGGCAATGGTCCTCGGAAGGAAAGAGCGTCGGCAGGGTCCATGTCGTGACCCGCCCACTCTCGGATTACCTCCGGTTCGAGTTCGAGTATTACTACCGGCACCACGTGAAGGCGGGCGAGGATATCCGCATCCTCGACCTCACCGACCGCGAAAACCCTGGACTACCAGATCAGGACTTTTGGATGTTCGATGAGTCCAAGGTTGTCCTGCTGAATTACCGGACGGACGGGACGCAGATAAACCGGGAATTGTATGAGGGTGATCCGGAGCCTTACCGGCAGTGGAAGCGCATTGCCGTTGCCGAGTCGGTTCCATTCCTGGAGTACGTGAGCGGTGACGTTCGATCCTGAACAGTTGGGGCAGCCAAAGCAGGAACTGGCGGCCCTGCTGAAAGATCTACGCAAGCGAGCCGGCCTCACTGGGGACCGGCTCGCTCGGCGTTGCAACATGTCCCAATCGAAGATCAGTCGGATCGAGAATGGGAAAGTCCTGCCGAGCCTGCTCGACCTGGAGAGAATCCTTCGGGCTGTTGTCGCTCCGCCCGAGGTCACCGAGGAGGTCATCGCTCTCGCGAGGCTGGCCAATACGGAATGGCAAGACCTGCGCTCGCTGCGCCGGAGGGGCCTGGAGGAGAAGCAGACGGAACTTGCCGCCCTGGAATCCTCGTCTACGGAGTTCCGTTTCTTTCTGTTGTCCATGATTACCGGACTGCTGTCCACGCCTGAGTACATTCGAGCCAGCCTTGCCCACTCTCCGGCCGATGTCACTAAGACGATCGCGAGGAAGCTGGAGCGTCAGGAGGTTCTTTACGACACGACGAAGCGTTTTACTTTCGTTCTCACTGAACAAGCCGTGCGGTGGCCACTCCTGCCCCCGGCTGCGATGGCGTTGCAGATTGACCGACTGGCTTCACTGACCCACCTGACGAATGTGAAGCTCGGCGTCATCCCGATAGCGGGGCACAAGCCGATGGCTCCGATGGATACGTTTACCGTCTACGACGACACCCTGGCCACGGTGGAGAACACTACGGGTGTCGTGATCCTGAGAGATCCAAGAGATATCCAAATGCATCTGGATCTGTTTTCCACATTGGAGAGCTATGCGCTTTCGGTGAGGAAGCCAGGGCCCTATTGGCGTCATGGTCCGCTGCCTGCCGTTCTTGATCTTTAGTCCATGACGGGAAAGAACTACACAGCCGCCGCTTTCCAGGTCAATGATTTCCCCCATGACAGCGACCGAGCGAAACGAAGGCAACGGCGTGGGTCGGGGGCTGGAGTACCGGCGGACGTTCGGCCCTGACGATGGTGCGCGCTCATGACCGGGCGCATGACTCTGCGGGTGTCGCATGACGGCGGCCGGACGTTCGGCCCGGTGCGTGAGGTGCAGGTGGACCCGCGCAAGGTGGTGATCCTGGCTGCGCCTTCCAAGTACCCGCCGTGCGGGTGCCCTCGGTGCGCGGGTCGCCTGTCGCCAGGGTCGGCGTGATGTCCGGCTTAGGGCGGTGGGTCCTTCGGCACTTCGGCCGGTACGCGGGTCCGCTCTACCTGGCGATGGTCCTCGGCAGCGTGGCTCTGGTTCTCGCCGGAACCCTGGCGACCCGGTAACCGCCGCACTCGCCGCTGTCCCCTTTGCTTCCTGCCGGATTCCCGGCGGGAGTTCCCGAGAAGAGAGGTAAGTCCGATGGTGGAAGAGAACACCGGTTCGGTCGCCCCCGAGGGGGGTGGCCTGCTCGTTGCGAAGCGGAAGATCGTGGCCGCGCGCACCCGTGCCGAGCAGGAGTCGGACGTCAGCAGTGGCCGTTCCGACGGCAACGACTAGCGGGGTTGCCCACGATGCTTGATGCAGCCTCGTGGGCGGGGCGTCTGGGCGGGGACGCGTTCCTCGCCCAGACGTACCACCGCTCATACGCGCACTTCCCCGGCACCGCCGACACAGCGGGCCTGTTCTCCTGGGGCGACCTGAACCGGATCATCGCCACTCAACGGCTGGAGCCGCCCCGGCTGCGCCTGTCGGCTGACGGCGAGATGGTGCCCATTCACCGCTACGCGATCCCGACCACGAACCGCCGCGCGGTCACCTGGTCCCGCATCCAGCCGGCCGACTTCCACGCCCAGCTCAAAGACGGGGCGTCGCTGGTCCTCGATGCGGTCGAGAAGATCCACCCCGCTGTGGGCGTGGCCGCTGAGGGGCTGGAACGCTTCCTCGGAACTTCCGTCCAGGCCAACGTGTACGCGTCGTGGACCGACCGTGAGGGCTTCGGCCTGCACTGGGACGATCACGATGTCGTCGTGGTGCAGGTGCATGGCTCGAAGCGGTGGCGCTTGTACGGGACGACCCGAGAGGCACCCACCTTCCGGGACGTGGAGTCGCCGGAGAAGCCCGAGGGTGACCCGGTGGCGGACATCGTCCTTGCTCCCGGTGATGTGCTCTACCTGCCGCGCGGCTGGTGGCATGCGGTCACCGCCGATCAAGGGACAGAGTCCCTACACCTGACGTTCGGCATGGTCCCGCACACGGGCGCTGACCTCATGCTCTGGGTCGTGGATCAGCTTCGGTCATCCCTCGCGCTACGCAGGGACATCCCGCGCTTCGCCTCCCTGCCGGAACAGTCGGACTTCATCGACGCCATGCGTCGTGAGGTGCTGGACATGATGGCGGACCCTCGCTTGGTGGAGCGGTGGGCGGAGTCGATCGACACGACCGACCTGGGGCACGCGATTCCCTCGCTGCCGTACGTGGACGGACTCCCCGCACGGCGAGAGATCACGGTCAAGCTGACCGCCCCGAGGGGCCGCCTGACGGCGAACCGCGCACATGGCACGGTCACCTTCTCGGCAGCCGGTACGGCCTGGGACTTCGCAGAGTCCGCCGCGCCCGCCCTCGGCACCCTGTTGACCAATCAGCCGACCACGCTCGGCGAACTCGCCGACTCCGCAGGACTGGAGGTCAAGGACGTGGCCGAACTGGTCTCCGCCCTCATCGAGGGTCAAGCCGTTGCGGTCGTAGGGACTGGCCTGTGACGGCGGCCCTGGCCCTGGGAACCTACCGGGTGCGTGCCGTGAGTCAGGCGGCGCGCACTGCCATGGCCGCCGGTAGTCCCTGGGTGGACACAGCGCCCAACTACGCGCACGGCCGGGCACATGAGGAATTGGGTCCGGTCCTTGGGGAGTACCCGACTGTTCGGGTAGCGACGAAGACGGGGTTCCTCACTGGGGAACAAGGCCGTGCTGCCCAAGCCGATGGCGTGCTCCCTCGGGAAGAGACGCTCGGCGGGCACAGCCTTGCCCCTGGCTTCGTCCGCTGGCAGACAGAGCGCTCGTTGGCCGTGCTCGGCCGCGTGGACTTGGTGTTCGTCCACAACCCGGAACACGACGGGCACGGCCTTGACCGTGCGGCTCTGCACTGGCGTGTGCGGGACGCCTTCACGGTGCTGGAAGAGTTCGCCCGTGCGGGCCGGATCGGCGGGTACGGCGTCGCCACATGGTCCGGACTGCGCTCCGGAGCGTTCAGCGTGCCCGAACTTCTCGCGCTGGCACGAGAGGCGGCGGGTTCCGCCGAGCATCACTTCACGGGATTGCAGATGCCCGTGAGCCTGATCATGGACGACCCCATCACGCAGGCACTCAACGGCGGTGGGCCGCTGGTGCAAGCGAAGGACGCCGGGCTGATCACCTTCGGCTCCGCACCTCTGCACGGTGGAGAACTGCTGGATGCCATGACACCCGACCTGGTGAACTTCATCTGCCCCGGCCTGTCGGCCGCAGCCGCTGCCCTGCTGACTGCTGGATCGTGCCCCGGCCTCGATGTCGTCCTGACCTCCGCGAGCACCCGCGAACACTGGAACGATGCGGCAAAGGCTCTGGCTGCGCCGCTGACAGCGCAGGAACTGAGGAGGGTGACCGATGAACTCGCCGCCGAGTGAGGACGTACAAACCCTGATGGAGGCCGCTCACGCCCGAGCGGCCAAGGCTCTGGGTCTCACGTGCTCGGGTCCGCTGGCATGGGGGTTCCTCGGCGTCACCCTCGGACGCCGGGCAGGGGACCGGTGGCTCCGGGTGGGCCGGACCGCCGAGAGGAACGCGGGCAGGAAGCGGGGGGAGGGCGTCGTGGGGGCATCCCTGCTGGTGCCTGACGCCGTCCCACGCCCGCGCCTGTACGAGGTGTACGACTGGACTGACGGGGAGTGGGCCTTCGAGGCGGAAGTCCTGGACTACGTGACGCAACCCGTCGTGTCCCCGCATCGAGCCGACATCGACATCGACCCGGGACTGCCGGATGAGTGGTGGACGGACCTTCGCCAAGCCCTTGACCTGCTTGCTGAAGCCGAGGGGGCGAAGGCCACCGTCCGGGATGGCTGGATCGAACGGGCCTTCCCTCAGTTCCTCGGCGTCCCGGCTCCCGCCAAGGTGGAGCGGGTGACCGGTCACGGTGACCTGCACTGGGGCAACCTCACGACCATGCCCCTGACCCTGCTGGACTGGGAACGGTGGGGGCTGGTGCCCTACGGGTACGACGCGGGTCTGCTCCATGCCAACAGCCTGCTCGTTCCCGATGTGGCGGACCGTGTCCGGCTGGAGTTCGCTTCGGTCCTGGACTCCCCGGCCGGCCGAGTCGGAGAGCTCGCGGCCTTGGCGGAGATGCTGCAAGCCGTAGCCCGTGGCTGGTATCCCGAACTCGCGCCCCGCCTGATTGCCCGAGCGGAGGCACTCACAGGAGTGCGGCCGCCCGTTCCTGTGCACTCCGAGGTGAGCGCCTGACCGCGCCCCTACGCACCCGTGCCGATCGACCGGCCGCAAAAACCAAAAAACCCCAGCTGAGCTGGGGTTTTTTACTGGTGTCCGAGGGGGGACTTGAACCCCCACGCCCGATAAAGGGCACTAGCACCTCAAGCTAGCGCGTCTGCCATTCCGCCACCCGGACAAGGTGTCTGTCTTCGGGGCCGCTGCCCTTCCGACAGGGAAAACAATAGCAAACATCCAGGGGTGCTCGATCACCCGGCCGGGCGCCCCGGGGACTCGTGACGGGCGTGTGTCGGCAGCATTGCGGCCTTGGGCTGTGCGGGTGGGAGAGAGAGGATGGCCGTGGACCCACGCCGGGGCCGCCGGGCTGCGGCGGCCCCGGCGGCGAACCACGAGGAGGCAGCGTGAGCGAGTCGAAGCCGGGCCGTAGCGGAACGGGCCCGAGCGCCGAGGACGAGGTCGTCGACCTCTGTCGTGATCTGATCCGGATCGACACCAGCAATTACGGCGACCACTCCGGCCCCGGCGAGCGCGCCGCCGCCGAGTACGTCGCCGAGAAGCTCGCCGAGGTCGGGCTCGAACCCCAGATCTTCGAGTCCCACAAGGGGCGGGCCTCGACGGTGGCGCGGATCGAGGGCGAGGACCCCTCCCGGCCCGCGCTGCTGATCCACGGCCACACCGATGTCGTGCCCGCCGACGCCGACGACTGGACCCACCACCCCTTCGCGGGCGAGATCGCGGACGGCTGCCTGTGGGGACGCGGCGCGGTCGACATGAAGGACATGGACGCGATGACGCTCGCCGTCGTCCGCGACCGGATGCGCTCCGGCCGCAAGCCGCCGCGCGACGTCGTCCTCGCCTTCCTCGCCGACGAGGAGGCCGGTGGCACCTACGGCGCCCGCTTCCTGGTGGACAAGCACCCCGGGCTCTTCGACGGGGTGACCGAGGCGATCAGCGAGGTCGGCGGCTTCTCCTTCACCGTCAACGAGAATCTGCGGCTGTATCTGGTGGAGACCGCCCAGAAGGGCATGCACTGGATGCGGCTCACGGTGGAGGGCACCGCCGGGCACGGTTCCATGACCAACACCGACAACGCGATCACGGAGCTGTGCGAGGCGGTCGGCCGGCTCGGCCGGCACCGGTTCCCGGTCCGGGTGACCAAGACCGTACGGTCCTTCCTCGACGAGTTGTCCGACGCGCTCGGCACCCCGCTCGACCCCGAGGACATGGAAGCCACCCTCGCCAAGCTCGGCGGCATCGCGAAGCTCATCGGGGCGACCCTGCGCAACACCGCCGCCCCGACGATGCTCGGCGCGGGGTACAAGGTCAATGTGATCCCGGGGCAGGCGACGGCTCACGTCGACGGCCGCTTCCTGCCGGGCTACGAGGAGGAGTTCCTCGCCGACCTCGACCGGATCCTCGGGCCAAAGGTCAAGCGCGAGGACGTTCATGCCGACAAGGCGCTGGAGACCTCCTTCGACGGCGACCTCGTCGACGCCATGCAGACGGCGCTCAGGGCCGAGGACCCGATCGCGCGCGCCGTGCCGTACATGCTCTCGGGCGGCACCGACGCCAAGTCCTTCGACGACCTGGGCATCCGCGGCTTCGGGTTCGCGCCGCTCAAGCTGCCGCCGGAGCTGGACTTCGCCGGGATGTTCCACGGTGTGGACGAGCGAGTGCCGCTCGACGGACTGAAGTTCGGCGCGCGGGTGCTCGACCGGTTCCTGGACGAGGCCTGAGCATTTCGTCAACTTGTGCGCTTCCGTCGCGCACTTAACCGGAAAGAGTGAATGGCCAAAGCATCACGTAGCTCGCCCACCTCCTCGTCGTTACATCTATGCGGTCCGCGGCTGGGACCGCATTGCCAACAAGGAGGAACCCCATGCTCAAGAAGGTTGTCGCTGCTGCGGCTGCCACCAGTGGTCTCGTGCTCGCCGGCGCGGGTGTGGCCGCTGCGAACTCGGGCGCCCAGGGAGCTGCCGTCAACTCGCCCGGCATTGCTTCCGGCAATGTCGTCCAGGTGCCGGTCGCGGTGCCGGTCAACGCCTGTGGCAACACGCTCAATGTTGTCGGGCTGCTGAACCCCACCTTCGGTAACACCTGCGTCAACTACTGACGTTGTTCCTCAGCCCGTAAGGGTGTGAATCAAGGCGGCCCCGGAGTGCGCGCCATGCGCTCCGGGGTCGCTGGGCATTCGGCGCACGGCCGACTCGGCCGTGCGCATTCCGCTTGGTAGAAGCAGAAGGAATAGCTATGCGACAGGTCGCCAAGAAGGGCTTGCTCACAGCAGCGGCGGCAAGCGGCGTACTCGCCGTGACCAGCGGCTACGCCGCACACGCGGACTCGGGTGCCATGGGCACCGCCGCGCACTCCCCGGGCGTCGCGTCCGGCAACACCGTCCAGGTCCCGGTGCACGTGCCGGTCAACGCCTGTGGCAACACGGTGAACGTGGTCGGGCTGCTCAACCCCGCCTCGGGCAACAAGTGCGCCAACGTGTCCGGCGGCCACGGCAAGGGCCACGGCAACCACGGCAACGGCCACGGCAACCAGGGCCACGGGAACGGCCACGGCCACGGCGGTCACGGGGCCGACGGGAAGAGCGTCGGTTCGCCGGGCGTCGGGTCCGGCAACACCGTCCAGGTCCCGGTGCAGGTGCCGGTCAACGCGTGCGGGAACAGCGTCGACGTCGTCGGCATCGGCAACCCCGCCACCGGCAACGAGTGCGTCAACAACGGCCCCTCCCGTGGCCACGGCCCGCAGGGCCCGGGCCACAAGCCGCCGCACGAGCGGCCCGGCCACCCGGCCCCGCACGAGCCCCCGGCGAAGCACAACCCGCCCGCCGAGAAGCCCGGTCACAAGCCCCCGGCGAAGCACACCCCGTCGGAGGAGAAGCCCGGCCACAAGCCGGCCGATCACGCCAAGCCGCCCACCGAGGTGAAGGCCGCCCACCGGGAGGAGGCCTCCTCCTTCCCGGTGGCCAAGGCCAGCGAGCTCGCGCACACCGGTGCGGGCCAGCTCGGCATCGCGGTCCCGGCCGTGGGTCTCCTGCTCGGCGGCGCGGTGCTCTACCGCCGCGCGCGTGCCGCGCAGGGCTGAATCACACCGCTTGATCCCGGACGGCACTAGTCCGGGACCGGCAGCCAGGCCGACAGCACGGAGCGGCCCCCGCAGTCGCGGGCCCCGCTCCGTACGCTTTCACCACGTGGCACGCACCTGGCGGATGATCCGACGCCGCAGCCGCACCCGGCGGCTGCCGTCGGGATAAAGACGCAGTCGGTCCAACTCCCAGTGTCCGTACTCGGCATGGTCGGTCAGCAAGCGAGTGGCTGCTCCTCGAGAGACCCCTCGAGGCACATACACATCACAGAATTCGTATTCCGGCATCGCATCTATTGTGCGGGAACGGGCTCGGTGCGGATAGCGTCTGCACTATGTCTGATGCTGCGCAGCCAACCGCTGCCGAGGTACGCGCCGCCGCCGAGGCGGTCAAAGCCGCGCTGGACCGCCACCTCGATGCCGTCGAACACCGGTCCGGGGCGACCGATCCGGCTGTCTACGCCGCGTTCAACGAGCTGGCCGCGACAGCCGAGGCGTACGACGAGCTGTTGTACGACGCCTATGACGAGGTCACGCCCTTCGAGATCCCCGGTGACGACACGCTGCCCGCCTACGCCGGGCCCGAGGAGCCCAGCGCGCTCAGTGTGCTGATCCGCAGGGACTACGCGGTGGTCGAACCACACCGGCTCCTCGCCCAGGCCCAGCGCGTCGCCGACCTCGATCCCGACATCGACGCGCCCCCGGGCGCGCCGGGGAACGCGGCGGACCTCGTCGGCAGCAGCGTCCATGCCGCCCTCGGGGTGCTCTTCGGAGAGTACGAACCGGACGAGATCGCATCCCGGCACAAGGAGTTCGGCCTGGAGGAAGGCGACTCCACCCTGTGGGTGGCGGCGGCCGACGACCCGGCCGAGCCCGGCGAATGGTTGTCCGCCCCCTTCGAGCAGGCCGATCCGCAGCGGGTCATCTGCCGCTTCGACGTCAGCGCGGTCTTCGACGAGGAACTCGACCTCGACGAGGACGGTGACGACGAGGACGGCGACGAGGGTGCCCCGGACGGTGCCGAGCAGCAGGGCGGGGACGCCAGGCCCCCGGGCCCCGGGCACTGAGGACCGTTCGCGTTCGAGGTCGGTGACCCCGGGGACCTCGGGCCGGGGCGCGGGCGGCGGCCCGCCCCGGGGTCACCCCTCAGCGCTCACACCTCGGACTGGGGTGCCCGCAGCAGGGACCGCAGCCGGGTGGTCCGCTCCTTCGCCGGGAACTCGGCCACCGCGCGGGGCAGCGCCTGGTCCACGCCGTGCACGACCGACAGATGCCGCTCGCCCCGGCTGAACGCGGTGTAGATCCACGACCTCGTCAGCTCCTGGGCGGCGTCGCCGGGCAGCACCACCACGGCCGCCGGCCAGCGCGTACCGGCCGCCTGGTGCGCGGTGACGGCCCAGCCGTGCCGCACCATCTCGCCCACCCGCTCGGGCGGCACGACGACGGGCGAGCCCGCACAGTCCAGCCGGAGCCCCGCCGCGTCCGCGGAGACGACCGTGCCGGGGACCATGCGGCCCGGCGCGGGCACATAGGCGACCCGGTCGCCCGGGTCGAAGCCGCCGAACCGGCCCGGCCCGGGGTTGAGCCGCTCCTTCAGCGCCGTGTTGAGCGCCCGGGTGCCGACGGCACCGCCGTGGCCCGGGGTGATCACCTGGGTGTGCTCGGCGGGCACGCCGATGGCGCGCGGCACCGAGTCCGCGACGAGCTGCACCGTGCGGTGCACGGCCTCGCCCGCGTCCCGGACCGGGACGATCACGACCTCCTTGCCGGGGGCGTCCACCGTGGTGAGCTCACCGACCCCGATGCCCGACACCAGCTCGCCGATCGGGCCCGCGTCCGGGGTGCGCGAGACGACCGCGGGGCAGGCCCGCGCGGCCACCACGTCCGCGAAGACCCGGCCCGGGCCGGCCGACCACAGCACGCCGGGGTCACCGCTCAACACCAGCCGGGTGCCGTCCGTCAGCGACTCCACCAGCATCGCCGCCGTCTCCACGTCCAGCTGCGGTGCGTCCAGCACGGCCAGCACATCGAGCGCGAGGGCGCCTTCCGCGTCCCGACCGGGGCCCTCCTGACCGGACAGCAGCCCGGTGACGGTGACCGCGTCGGGGTCGCCGAGCGCGACGAGGCGCCGCTTGCCGTCCTCGGTGTGCGCGGCGGCGCAGGCCCGCAGCCCCAGGGCACGGGCCGCGAGGACGAGGGCGAGGGGCTCCGCGCGGGCCGCCTCGCCACCGCTGTGCGTCACCAGCCCGGAGGCCGCGACGGCACGGATCAGCTCCGCGGCGGAGGGGGAGGGCGCGGCGGCAGCGGCGGCCTCCCAGTCGGGCGCGTGGGAATCAGCGACCGCACCGGAGCCCGCTTCGGCATTCTCGGATGCCGTGTCGGACGCCGCCGGGCTGCCGTCGGTACCGCTGTCGGCGGGGGAGCCGGCGCCGGAGTCGGCTCCGGCCTCCTGCCCGTCCCCACCGCCCTCCGCGACCGCCTCGGCATCCGCGGCCGCGTGCGCCGTCTCCGTGCCCAAGGTGCTGATCAGCCGGGCGAGTCCGTCGGCCAGGCTCTCCTCCGCCATCGCGTAGCGGTCAAGTCCCAGCAGCAGGCGGACCGGGACCTCCGCCTCCGAGCCGTCCGGCTCGGGGCGGGCCGCACCCGGGGTCTCCAGGGCCTCCTGGAACACCAGCACCGAGCCCTCCGCGAGCGCGCTCTGCAGCGCCTCGTCCGGCTCCGGCACCGACTGCTTGCCGAGCGCGGTGCGCAGCACCGATGCCTCCAGCACGGTGTGCCCGGCCAGCGCGGCGCGCTCCAGCAGCCAGCCGACGAGGGCCTGGCCCCGGCGCTCGTCACCCGGACCGCATTCGGGGCCCAGCAGGGCCCGGGCGAAGCCGTCCGCCTGCTCCGGGCGCACGCCCGGGACGGCCAGCAAGTGCCAGGGGTCGTCGCGCAGGGCCTCGGCGGCCTGCTCCCCGAGCACGCCGACCACCTGCTCGGCCAGCGTCTGGGGGGCGCCGCCCGCGGTGAGCACCTGCCGTACGCCGTCGAGCCCTTCGGCGCTGACGGGCGGGGCCGGGCGCGGGGGAGCGGGGGCCGCGGCCGCCGTCGGCGCGGGTGCCCGCTCCGGCCGGGGGGCAGCACCGCTCCCGGGCGCCGGCGCGGCGGCGGGACGCCTGCCGCCGGACGGTCCGGTGAAGAACGACGCCGCCGGGCGCTCCCCGCTCTCCACGGCCCGCACCGCCGCCGCCAGCGCCTCAGCGGCGGCGGACCGGCTGCCGCCGCCACCCGAGGCGGGGGCCCCGGTCCCGGCCGCCGGAGCCGGCCGCTCCTTCGGGGTCCGTTCCTCCCGCACGCCGTCCTCGGCCTCAGGACCGTCGCCGTCCGCCCCGGACCCGGTGTCGTCGGCGGCGTCGGCCGGCTCGCTCGGCTCGGCCGGGGCGGCCTCCTCGGGGGAGGGCGCGGACGCGTCCTCTACGGCGAGGGGGTCGCGGTCGGTACTCACAGCGTGCTCCAGTCCTGATCGGGATAGCGGTGCACGGGCGCCGACACATCGTCGAGCGCCTGGCAGATCTCGTCTGGAAGAGTAAGGCTCTCCACTGACAACGCGGCTGCGAGCTGCGTCGCGTTCCGCGCGCCGACGATCGGGGCGACCACGCCGGGGCGGTCGCGCACCCACGCGAGAGCCACCTGCAAGGGGGTCGCGGCGAGCCCGTGGGCGGCCGTGGTGACGGCGTCGACGACGCGGGTGGCGTCGGCGTCCAGATAGGGCTCGACGAAGGGGGCGAGGTGGTCGGAGGCCCCCCGCGAGTCGGTGGGCGTCCCGTGGCGGTACTTGCCCGTCAGCACGCCCCGGCCGAGCGGCGAGGACGGCAGCACCCCGATGCCCAGGTCGAGCGCCGCGGGCAGCACTTCGCGCTCGATGCCGCGCTGCAGCAGCGAGTACTCCATCTGTGTGCTGGCCAGCCGGGTCCGGGTGCCCGGCCCGGCGAGCTGCCAGGTGGCGGCCTTGGCGAGCTGCCAACCGCAGAAGTTGGACACCCCGGCATAGCGGGCCCGGCCGCTGCCGACCGCTATGTCGAGCGCCTGCAGGGTCTCCTCGATCGGGGTGAACGGGTCGAAGGCGTGGATCTGCCACACGTCGACGTAGTCCGTGCCGAGCCGCGTCAGCGAGGCGTCGAGCGCGGAGAGCAGATGGCCCCGCGAGCCGTCGAAGCGCCGCTCGGGGTCCGGGACGCTGCCCGCCTTGGTCGCGACGACCAGGTCGCGGCGCGGCACGAGGTCCTCCATCAGCCGGCCGAGGAGGTACTCCGCGCCGCCGTCCGCGTAGACGTCGGCGGTGTCGACGAGGGTGCCGCCCGCTTCCCAGAACACCTTGAGCTGCTCGGCGGCGTCGAGTTCGCCGGTGTCCCGGGCCCAGGTGAGGGTGCCGAGCCCGAGCCTCGATACCCGCAGTCCCGTGCGGCCGAGATGCCTTAACTCCATGAGCGCTGAGGTTACTGGCCGCGGCCGGAGCCGTGGCCGCCTGTGGACAGCCGGCCACGGACAGCCGCCTGTGGACAACGTGCCGATGACGTACCCCAGGTCGGCGCGCTACAGTCCCCGGAACAACGACGTTACTGATCAGTAAGGGGCGCCCGCATGGGTCGGATGAGGCTCGGAATCAACCTCGGCTACTGGGGAGCCGGGATGGACGCGGACAACCTCGCGGTCGCCCGCGAGGCCGACCGGCTGGGTTACGCGGTCTGCTGGGCGGCCGAGGCGTACGGCTCCGACGCGCCCACCGTGCTCTCCTGGGTCGCGGCGCAGACCGAACGGATCGACGTCGGGTCGGCGATCTTCCAGATCCCGGCGCGTACGCCCACCATGACGGCCATGACGGCCGCGACCCTCGACTCGCTCTCCGGCGGCCGGTTCCGCCTCGGCCTCGGCGTCTCCGGCCCGCAGGTCTCCGAGGGCTGGTACGGCGTGAAGTTCGACAAGCCGCTCGCCCGCACCCGTGAGTACGTCGAGATCATCCGCAAGGCCATGTCCCGCGAGCGCGTCGCCCACGACGGCGAGCACTGGACGCTGCCGCTGCCCGGCGGCCCGGGCAAGCCCATCAAGCTCACCGTCCACCCGGTGCGCGAGCACATCCCGCTCTACATCGCGGCCATCGGCCCGAAGAACCTGGAGCAGACCGGCGAGATCGCCGATGGCGCCCTCGCCGTCTTCTTCGCCCCCGAGCACGCCGAGGAGACCACCCTGGGCGCCCTGCGGGCCGGCCGCGCCAAGGCGGGCAAGGACCTCGACGGCTTCGACCTCGTGCCGACCGTGCCCATGGCCGTCGGCGACGACGTCAACGCCCTCGCGGACCTCTTCCGCCCGTACACCGCCCTCTACGTCGGCGGCATGGGCAGCGCCAAGCAGAACTTCTACAACAAGCTCGCCCAGCGCATGGGGTACGAGAAGGCGGCCGCCGAGATCCAGGAGAAGTACCTCGCCGGGGACAAGGCGGGCGCCGCGGCCGCGGTGCCGCGCGAGCTGATCGACTCCACCACCCTGATCGGCCCGGTGGAGCGCGTCGCCGACCGGATGCAGGCCTACGCGGAGGCCGGGGTCACCACGCTGTCGCTGGCCCCCGCCGGGTTCACCCTGGACGAGCGGATCGCGAGCCTGCGGGCCGGCGTCGACGCCCTGGAGCGGGCCGGCCTCGCCTAGGCCTGTCCGGCGGATCCTCGGGCGCACCTCCGCTGCGCGGCGGTGTCCTCAATCTCCCCCAGCTACCGCTGGGAGGTGCCGCCGACGGGCTGGTCTTGGCTGACCTCAGCTGACTTCAGCCCGTCCGGCGATTGAGGACGCGCCCGCAGGGCGCTCACCGCCGCAGGCGGAACAGCGGGCAGTCGAAGGTCCGCCGGTCAGGCGAGAGGCGGCAACGACGGGCCCGCAGCGAAATCCTCGGCCGTGGTGGGGGCTCGGGGTGCCTTCCCCGCCACGGCCGTCACCGAGGACAACGCCCCGTACGGCCCCGTGGTTACGCACCGCGGGCCGTACGTCGTGCCTTCGTCGTTCCCCACGTCGTCCGGCATTCGGCCGAGCGCGCGGCCCCAGCGTTTGCCGCGCCCCCACCGGGACAGTTGACTTTGCCTTCGGGACGTCGTCCACGGAGGTGGCAGTCATGCTCTCGGCCAGAAGCGTGTTCCAGGAGATCCTCGACAACGACGAGTCGTACCGGCTCTTCTGCTCCATCGCCGCCGGCGGCGAGTCGCAGGGCGGCTGGGAGAACGGCCGGATCGCCGCGCTGGTGCCACCCGAGCAGCAGGCGCTCGCGCCCAAGATCGCCAGGCACGGCGCCGACGAGGACAAGCACGGCCGGATCTTCCTCGCCCTCCTCCACAAACGGGGACTGGAGCCGGTGCCGGTCCCGCCGGAGACCGATTACACGGCCATCCTCGAACGCCGGGGCATCGGGCTTCCGCACACCAAGCTGCGCGCCGACACCCCGCTCACCGAGCGGGACATCGTCGCCTACCTCGCGCACAGCCGGGTCACCGAGCAACGCGCCTCCGACCAGATGGGCATGCTCACCAAGCACTTCGGCGAGCATCCCGAGATCGGCAGGGCGATCAAGATGATCTGTCACGACGAGGCCAATCACCTCGCCTACTGCCACGAGGAGCTGCTGCGGCTCGCCGCCGAGGGACACGGCCGGACGATCCTGTCGACCCTCCAGGAGAGCGCGCTCGCCGAGATCGTGGTCTACCGGGACGTCAGCCTCGCGGTGATGGGCCACATGGGCCGCATCCTGCGCTGGCCGAAGGCCAAGTCCGCGGCGCTCACGGCGGGCATTCGCGCCATGCACGGGTACGAGCGGCTCGGCGGCTGGCGGCGGATGGTCGGTCTGCGAATGCCCGACCGCCTCGACGCGCTGCGCGGCCCCACCGACCCCGCCCCCGAGTTCGCCTGACCCGCCGCCGCGCCCCGCCTGCCCGGCGCCGCGCCCTCAGAGCCAGCCGCGCCGCTTGAAGAGCCGGTGCAGCAGGAACTCCAGCACGGCCAACAGGACCAGCACCGCGGGATACCCCCAGGGCTGGCGCAACTCCGGCATGTGGTCGAAGTTCATCCCGTACACCCCGGCGATCATCGTCGGCAGGGCCGCCATGGCCGCCCACGCCGAGATCTTGCGCATGTCGTCGTTCTGCTGGACGCCGGTCTGCGCGAGATGGGCCGACAGGATGTCCGAAAGCAGACGGTCCAGTCCCTCCGCGGACTCGTTCGCCCGGGTCAGATGATCACTCACATCCCGGAAGAACGGCTGGGATCCGCTGACCACGAACGGCAGCCGCGCCTCCGCGAGCCGGGTCATCGGCTCGGCCAGCGGGACCGTCGCCCGCCGGAACTCCACGACCTGCCGCTTGAAGGCGTAGATCCGCGAGGCGGTGTTCCTGTTGTCCCCGCCGACCGGCGCGAACACCTCCGCCTCCAGCTCCTCCAGGTCCACCTGGAGCGCCGCCGCCACGTCGATGTAGTGGTCCACGACCGCGTCGCTCACCGCGTACATCACCGACGTCGGGCCGTGCTTGAGCACCTCCGGCTCGTGCTCCAGCCGCTGCCGCACCCGCGCGAGCGGGCTGCCCTCGCCGTGCCGGACCGAGACGACGAAGCAGTCGCCGACGAACAGCATCAGCTCACCGGTGGTGACCGTGCCCGCCGCGTCGTCGTAGGTGGTGGGCTTGAGCACCATGAACAGCGAGTCGTCGTACACCTCCAGCTTCGGCCGCTGGTGCGCGTTGAGCGCGTCCTCGACGGCCAGCGGGTGCAGCTCGAACTCGTTCGTCACCAGGTCGAACTCGTCCTCCGTGGGCTCGTACAGCCCGACCCACACGAAGGAGTGCCCCTTGGCCCGCGCCTCCCGCAGCGCGACCGAGAGGTCGGCGGGGCCCTCCGTGCGGCGCCCGTCCCGGTAAATGCCGACGTCGACGATCACGACAGGCATTCTTCCGCCAATCCGCCCGCAGCGCACCGGAGGGACGCGTGGGGCGCCCGGTTACGGACGTAGGCTGGTCGTCATGCCCACGCTGATCCTGCTCCGGCACGGCCGGTCCACCGCCAACACCGGGGGAGTGCTCGCCGGGTGGACCCCCGGGGTCGCCCTCGACGAGCGCGGCGCCGGCCAGGCGGCCGCCCTCCCCGCCCGGCTCCGCGCCGTGCCGCTCGCCGCCGCCGTCGCCAGCCCGCTCCAGCGCTGCCAGGAGACCCTGGCACCGCTGCTCGCCGCGCGGCCGGAGGTGCCGTCGCACACCGACGAGCGGATCGGCGAATGCCACTACGGCGACTGGTCGGGCCGCAAGCTCGCCGAACTGCACGAGGAACCGCTGATGGCGGTCGTGCAGCAGCACCCGTCCGCCGCCGCCTTCCCCGGCGGGGAGTCCGTACGCGCCATGCAGGCGCGGGCGCTGGACGCGGTCCGCGACTGGAACGAGCGGATCGAGCGGGAGCACGGCCCGGACGCCGTCTATCTCATGTGCACGCACGGTGACATCATCAAGGCGCTCGTCGCCGACGCCCTCGGTCTCCATCTCGACCTCTTCCAGCGGATCGCCGTCGACCCCTGCTCGGTCACGGCCATCCGCTACACCCGGCTGCGGCCGTATCTGGCGCGTCTCGGCGACACCGGTGACCTGGCCGATCTCGCCCCGAGCGGGCAGCCGCCGACGGAGCGCGAGGGGGACGCGGCCGTCGGGGGTGGTGCGGGAGCACCGTGATCGTCGTGCGCAGTAGGGTGGTGAGGCGGGGGTGCCCGCCTCGCTGCCGGTGATCGCCTCGCCGGAGCGGGCCGCACCGAACCGCGCATGACTCGCACCGACCCTTCCCGAGCCGCACAGCCACTCCGACCACCCGAACCAAATGGAGCAGGACGTTGTCCCGTCAGGTGTTCCTCTATGACCCGCCGGACCGATTCGTCGCCGGCACGGTCGGGCTGCCGGGCCGCCGCATTTTCTTCCTCCAGGCCTCGGCGGCCGGCCGGACCACCAGCGTCATGCTGGAGAAGACCCAGGTGGAGGCGCTCGCCGAGCGCATCGACGAATTGCTGGACGAGGTGGTCAGGCGCACCGGGGGCAATGCCCCCGTGCCGGCCGTGGCCCCCGCCGAACTGGCCGACACCGCCCCCCTGGACACCCCCGTGGAGGAGGAGTTCCGGGTCGGCACCATGGCGTTGGCCTGGGACGGCGAGCACGAGCGGATGGTGGTGGAGGCGCAGGCCCTTGTCGAGCTGGCGGCGGACACCGAGGAAGACCTCGCCGAGGCCGAGGAGCGGTTGCTCAAGGACGAGGCGAACGGGCCGCCGATGCTGCGGGTGCGGCTGACCGGCACCATGGCCCGCGCGTTCGCCAAGCGTGCCCTCGAAGTCGTCAACGCCGGCCGCCCGCCGTGCCCGCTGTGCAGCCTGCCGCTCGACCCGGAGGGACACGTATGTCCGCGCCAGAACGGATACCGCCGCGGAGCGTGACCCCGCACGAGCTGCTGGCACTGGGCGAGCTGACGGTCCGCGGCCGGGTCCGCGAGGCGTCCAACGCCGTCCTGTACTGCACGGTCGCCTACGAGGGCGTCACCGCCTCCTGTGTCTACAAGCCGGTCGCCGGTGAGCGCCCGCTGTGGGACTTCCCCGACGGGACGCTGGCGCAGCGCGAGGTGGCGGCGTACGAACTCTCCGAGGCCATGGGCTGGGGACTGATCCCGCCGACGGTGCTGCGCGACGGCCCGTACGGCGAGGGCATGTGCCAGCTGTGGATCGAGGGCCCGGACGCGGAGGAGGCCGCCGGCCCGGAGCTGCTGGCGCTTGTCGAGGGCGAGGAACCCGGCCCGGGCTGGAAGGCCGTCGGCTTCGCGGACGTGGGGGAGGACCGTACCGCGCTGCTGGTGCACGCCGACGACGTGCGGCTGCGGCGGCTGGCCGTGCTCGACGCGGTGATCAACAACGGTGACCGCAAGGGCGGCCATCTGCTGCCCGCGGCCGACGGGCGGCTGTACGCGATCGACCACGGCGTGACCTTCAACGCCGACGACAAGCTGCGCACCCTGCTGTGGGGCTGGGCCGGCGAGCCGCTGCCCGAGGAGGCGCTGGAGGCCCTACGGCGACTTTCGGCCGATCTGGCCGAGGGGCGCCCGCTCACCGCCCGACTGGCCGAGCTGATCACCCCTGCCGAGATCGAGGCGCTGCGGGAGCGTGTCGCGGATCTCCTGCGGACCGGACGGCACCGCGAACCCAGTGGTCAGTGGCCCGCCATCCCCTGGCCGCCGGTCTGACACGGCCCGCCGGAACGGAATGGCCGAGACCGCGCAAGAGCCTGACTTCGGCCAAGATCCGAGTCCGGTTCGTATCCGGAACATGCGTCCGGTTAGGCTTCAGGACATGCATGCCTGGCCCGCTTCTGAGGTACCCGCCCTGCCTGGCAGTGGCCGCGACCTCCGGATCCACGACACCGCGACCGGCGAGCGAGTGACCCTCGCCCCCGGTCCCGTCGCCCGTATCTATGTCTGCGGCATCACGCCGTACGACGCCACCCACATGGGGCACGCGGCGACCTACAACGCGTTCGACCTCGTGCAGCGCGTGTGGCTCGACACCAAGCGGCAGGTCCACTACGTCCAGAACGTCACCGACGTCGACGACCCGCTGCTCGAGCGGGCCATCGCCAACGGCGTCGACTGGACCGCGCTCGCCGAGAGTGAGACCGCCCTCTTCCGCGAGGACATGACCGCGCTGCGGCTGCTCCCGCCGCGCCACTACGTGGGCGCCGTGGAGTCGATACCGAAGATCGTTCCCCTGGTGGAGCGGCTGCGCGACGCCGGAGCCGCCTACGAGCTCGAAGGCGACACCTACTTCTCCGTCGAGTCCGACAGCCACTTCGGCGAGATCTCCGGCCTCGACGCGGAGGCGATGCGTCTGCTGTCCGCCGAGCGTGGCGGCGACCCGGACCGCCCCGGCAAGAAGAACCCCCTCGACCCCATGCTGTGGATGGCCGCCCGCCCGGGCGAGCCCAGCTGGGACGGCGCCTCCCTCGGCCCCGGCCGCCCGGGCTGGCACATCGAGTGCGTCGCGATCGCCCTCGAGCACTTCGGCATGGGCTTCGACGTCCAGGGCGGCGGCAGCGACCTCGTCTTCCCGCACCACGAGATGGGCGCCTCGCACGCCCAGGCGCTCACCGGCGAGCACCCGTTCGCCAAGACGTACGTCCACGCGGGCATGGTCGCCCTGAACGGCCAGAAGATGTCGAAGTCCAAGGGCAACCTGGTCTTCGTCTCCCGGCTGCGCCGCGACGGCGTCGACCCGGCCGCCATCCGGCTCGCTCTGCTCGCGCACCACTACCGGGCCGACTGGGAGTGGACCGACGACGTCCTGACCGAGGCCGTCGAGCGTCTCGGCCGCTGGCGCGCGGCCGTCTCGCGCCCGGACGGACCGTCCGCCGACGCCCTGGTCGAGGAGATCCGCGACGCCCTCGCGGACGACCTCGACGCCCCGGCCGCGCTCGCCGCGGTCGACCGCTGGGCCGCCGCCCAGGCCGCCGACGGCGGTACGGACGAGGGCGCGCCCGGCCTCGTCTCCCGGGCCGTCGACGCACTGCTCGGCGTGGCCCTGTGACGGGCTGACCCCGCACGTCCCCCAGGAGGGTGCTCCCCGGCTCGGACAGCCGGGGAGCACCCTTCTTCGTCCTCGCCACCGAAGACTCCTGAGACGACAGCGCCCGGGACGCCCGCGTCGGTCGCGGTCGTCCCGGGCGCTGTCGCGTCCCCGTCTCGTGGAGGAGCCTCCAGGAGACGGTCAGTCCTTGCCGTCCGGCCCCTTGTCGTTCGGCCCCTCGGGGGCCGGTCCGGTGCCGGGGTCCTCCTCGGACGCCGGTGACTGCGACCCGTCCTTGGGCTGTGGCTTCGGCGGCCGCGTACGGCCGCTGGAGGTGTCGCGGAGGTACGAGGAGTCCCGGCCGTCGGCCACCCCGGGGTCGGTCCCGAGGCCGGGCTGGCCCGGACCCGGCTGGCCGTCGCGGCGCCGCAGATAGCGCTCGAACTCCCGGGCGATGGCCTCGCCGGAGGCCTCCGGCAGCTCGGCGGTGTCCCGCGCCTCCTCCAGCGACTGGACGTACTCCGCGACCTCGCTGTCCTCCGCCGCCAGCTGGTCCACGCCCAGCTGCCAGGCCCGCGCGTCCTCCGGCAGGTCACCGAGCGGAATCCGCAGATTGACCAGGTCCTCCAGGCGGTTGAGGAGCGCCAGCGTCGCCTTCGGGTTCGGCGGCTGCGAGACATAGTGCGGCACGGCCGCCCACAGGCTCACCGTCGGGATGCCCGCGTGCGTGCAGGCCTCCTGGAGAATGCCGACGATGCCGGTCGGGCCCTCGTAGCGGGACTCCTCCAGATCCATGGTGCGCGCCAGGTCCGGGTCGGAGGTGACGCCGCTGACCGGCACGGGCCGGGTGTGCGGGGTGTCACCGAGCAGCGAGCCCAGGATCACGACCATCTCCACCCCCAACTCGTGGGCGAAGCCGAGGATCTCGTTGCAGAACGAGCGCCAGCGCATGCTCGGCTCGATGCCCCGGACCAGGACCAGGTCGCGCGGTGTCGCCCCGCCCGTGCGCACCACGGAGAGCCGGGTGGTCGGCCAGGTGACCTTGCGGACCCCGCCGTCCAGCCACACCGTGGGCCGGTTGACCTGGAAGTCGTAGTAGTCCTCGGCGTCGAGCGCCCCGAAGACCTCGCCCTTCCACTCGCGGTCGAGGTGCGCGACCGCGCTGGAGGCGGCGTCCCCGGCGTCGTTCCACCCCTCGAAGGCACAGATCATGACCGGGTCGATCAGCTCGGGAACCCCCTCAAGCTCGATCACCCAGCGCCTCCTTCCGACCGGGGCGGAACGGGGATCCGTGCCACCGCCGGTTGCAGTTCCGTGCAGTTCTGTCGCGTGTCGCGGGCCCGCCGGTCGCCCGTCGTCGGCCCGCTTCCCGCGTGCGACCTCAAGCCTACGGCTTCCGCGTCCCGCGGTCGCGACCCCGGTACGACGGGACCGGCCGCCGCGGCCGGTCCCCGGGCGGGCGGGGCGCCCGCGGGACACGCGTCGAGGGGAGGGACGCTGAGTCCCTCCCCTCGACGGGCGATGCGGTGCCGCGGCGCGGCCGGGCGTCAGCCCTTGTCGCCCAGCATGTCCTTGACCTTGGCGCGGACGTCCTCGGAGTCCAGACCGCGGATCGTCAGGGTCGTGCGGCGGCGCAGCACGTCGTCGACCGTCTCGGCCCACTCGTGGTCACGGGCGTAGACGACCTGGGCCCAGATCTCGGGGCCGTCGGGGTGGATGCGCTCGGCCAGCTCCGGGTTCTCGTTCGCCAGGCGCGCGATGTCGAAGGACAGCGAGCCGTAGTGCGAGGCGAGGTGACGGGCGGTCAGCGGGTCCATGCGGCTGCCGGGCTCGCGGTCCACCAGCAGTCGGTGGGCGACCGCGTTGGGGTTGGAGATACCGGGCAGCGGGGTGCGGCGGACCAGGTTGGAGATGGGCTCCATGTCCTCGGTCAGCGGGCTGCCGGGGAGCTTGGCGAGCTTGCTCATGACCGTGCGGCCGATGTGGCGGTAGGTCGTCCACTTGCCGCCGGCGACGGACAGCATGCCGCCCTTGCCCTCGGAGACGACCGTCTCGCGCTTGGCCTGGGCCACGTCGCCGGGGCCGCCCGGCAGCACGCGCAGACCCGCGAAGGCGTACGTCATCAGATCGCGGTCGAGGTCCGCGTCCTGGATGGAGAACGCCGCCTCGTCGAGGATCTGCTGGATGTCCTCCTCGGTGGCGCGGACGTCGGCCGGGTCGCCCTCGTACGCGGTGTCGGTGGTGCCGAGGAGCAGCTGGTCCTCCCACGGGAGGGCGAAGGTGATGCGGTACTTGTCGATCGGGGTGGCCATGGCGGCCTTCCACGGCGACTTGCGCTTCATCACGATGTGCGCGCCCTTGGAGAGGCGGATGGAGGGGGCGGCGCCCTTGTCCTCCATGGTGCGCAGGTGGTCGACCCAGGGGCCGGTGGCGTTGAGCACGACGCGGGCGTTGACGCCGAACTCGGTGCCGTCGGTGCGGTCCTTGAGCTCCGCGCCGGTCACCTTGCCGTGCGTGAAGCGCAGACCGGTCACCTCGGCGTGGTTGAGGACCACGGCGCCGGACTCGACGGCCGCGCGGACCGTCATGACGGCCACGCGCGAGTCGTTCATCTGGTGGTCGTAGTAGACCGCGACGGCCTTGAGGTTGTCCGTGCGCAGACCCGGGTTGGCCGCCTGGGCCTTCGCCGGGGAGATGACCTTGCCGACGCCGTCGCCGAAGGCGGACAGCGCGGAGTAGGCGAAGACACCGGCGCCCAGCTTGGCGGCGCCGACCGGGCCGCCCTTGTAGACCGGCAGGTAGAAGGTGAGCGGGTTGACCAGGTGCGGGGCCACGTCCTTGGCCAGCACCCGACGCTCGTGGTGGTTCTCCGCCACCAGCTTGACCGCGCCGGTCTGCAGGTAGCGCAGACCGCCGTGGACGAGCTTGGAGGAGGCGGAGGAGGTGGCGCCGGCGAAGTCGCCGGCGTCCACCATCGCGACCCGCAGTCCGGACTGCGCGGCGTGCCAGGCCACCGAGGTGCCCAGGATGCCGCCGCCGATCACCAGGAGGTCGTACGTCGCGTTGGACAGTCGGTCCCGGGTCTCGGCGCGGCTCGGGTTCGAACCGGCAGCCGGGTGCGTCCCGAGGGTCGGGACGCTCTGCAGGGTGCTCATGATTACTCCTCGTCCTCGATCCAGCCCATGGTCCGCTCGACGGCCTTGAGCCAGCTCTTGTACTCGCGGTCACGCGTGTCCGCGTCCATCCGGGGTGTCCACTCGGCGGCCCGGCGCCAGTTGGCGCGCAGGGCGTCGGTGTCCGGCCAGAAGCCGACGGCGAGGCCGGCGGCGTAGGCAGCGCCGAGGCAGGTGGTCTCGGCGACCATCGGGCGCACCACGGGGGCGTCCAGGAAGTCCGAGAGCGTCTGCATCAGCAAGTTGTTGGAGGTCATGCCGCCGTCGACCTTGAGCGCGGTCAGCTCGACGCCGGAGTCCTTCGTCATGGCGTCGGTGATCTCGCGGGTCTGCCAGGCGGTGGCCTCGAGCACGGCGCGGGCGATGTGCGCCTTGGTGACGTAGCGGGTAAGACCCGCGATGACACCACGGGCGTCGGAGCGCCAGTAGGGGGCGAAGAGGCCGGAGAAGGCCGGCACGAAGTACGCGCCGCCGTTGTCCTCGACGGAGCTGGCGAGCGTCTCGATCTCGGCCGCGCTCTTGATCAGGCCCATCTGGTCGCGCATCCACTGCACGAGGGAGCCGGTGACGGCGATGGAGCCCTCGAGGGCGTAGACCGGCTTCTCGTCACCGATGCGGTAACCGACGGTCGTCAGCAGGCCGTTGTAGGAGTTGACGGGCTCGTCGCCGGTGTTCATCAGCATGAACGTGCCGGTGCCGTACGTCGACTTGGCCTCGCCCTCGGAGAAGCAGGTCTGGCCGAACAGGGCCGCCTGCTGGTCGCCGAGCGCGGAGGCGACGGGCACGCCGTCCAGCGCGCCGCCCTTGGCGGTGCCGTAGACCTCGGCGGAGGAGCGGATCTCCGGCAGCACGGCGACGGGGATCCCCATCGACTCCGCGATGCGCTCGTCCCAGGAGAGGCTGCGCAGGTTCATCAGCATCGTGCGGGAGGCGTTGGTGACGTCGGTGACGTGCACGCCGCCGTCGGTGCCACCGGTGAGGTTCCAGATGACCCAGGAGTCCATGGTGCCGAAGAGGATGTCGCCGGCCTCGGCGCGCTCGCGCAGGCCCTCGACGTTGTCCAGCAGCCAGCGGACCTTCGGGCCGGAGAAGTAGCTCGCCAGCGGCAGGCCGGTCTCGCGGCGGAAGCGGTCCTGGCCGACGTTGCGGCCGAGCTCCTTGCAGAGCGCGTCGGTGCGGGTGTCCTGCCAGACGATCGCGTTGTGGACCGGCTCGCCGGTGTTCTTGTCCCACAGCAGCGTGGTCTCACGCTGGTTGGTGATGCCGATCGCCTTGACGTCGGCGGAGGTGATGCCCGCCTTCTCGATCGCGCCGGCGACGACCTGCTGGACGTTGGCCCAGATCTCGGTGGCGTCGTGCTCGACCCAGCCCGGCTTCGGGAAGATCTGCTCGTGTTCCTTCTGGTCGACGGAGACGATGCGGCCGTCCCGGTCGAAGACGATGCAGCGGGACGAGGTGGTGCCCTGGTCGATCGCGGCGATGAACGGGCCCGTGCCGTGGGAGCCGGTCGTGGTGTTCGCGTCGGTCATGGTGTGTGCTCCTGGGAAAGTCTGAAGGTCTCGGCGGCGGGTGCTCAGAACGCGATCTTGTGGATGCCTGCGGCGAGCGCGGCACCGACGAGCGGTCCGACCACCGGTACCCAGGCGTAGCCCCAGTCCGAACCGCCCTTGTTCGGCAGCGGCAGCAGCGCGTGCACGATGCGCGGGCCGAGGTCGCGGGCGGGGTTGATGGCGTATCCGGTCGGGCCACCGAGCGAGAGGCCGATGCCGACGACGACGAAGGCGACCATCATGGTGCCGGTGCCGCTGGTGGCCAGGCCCTTGGTCAGGCCCATGGTGAGGATGAAGAGCACCAGCGCGGCGGTTCCGATGATCTCCGTGACGAGGTTCTGCACCGCGTGACGGATCTCGGGGCCGGTGGAGAAGATGCCCAGCACCGGGCCGGCCTGGGGGGTCGCGGTCTGGTCGACCATGCCCTCCTTGGGGTTCAGGCTCGCGACCAGCTCCGGGTCGGTCAGGTGAGCCCTGAACTGACCGTAGTAGGCGAGCCAGACCAGCGTGGCGCCTATCATCGCGCCGAGCAGCTGGGAGCCGATGTAGAGCGGCACATCGCTCCACTTGACCGCACCGTCGAGGGCGAGGCCGAGCGTGACGGCGGGGTTGAGGTGCGCACCGGACTTGGCGCCGATGTACGCACCGGCCAGTACGGCGAAGCCCCAGCCGAACGTGATGGCGAGCCAGCCCGCGTTGAGCGCCTTCGAGCGCTTCAGAGTGACGGCGGCGCACACGCCGCCGCCGAGCAGGATCAATACTGCTGTACCGATGAGCTCACCGGTGAAGATGTCGGAGCTGGACACCCGCGACTCCTTTGTCCTTCGTCCAGGGGAAGGCGAACCCCGGGTCCCTCCGGTGGTCCGCGCCCTCCGAGAGGGCGGTGATCGGTCCCGCGGCAGTGTCCACCATAGCGAATATTGTCGTTAGGTGTTCGACAATGCCGACCGATGAACGGCAGTTTTCTGCACTGTTAAGGGCGCGTCAAGGGTCCTGTGACTGAAAACTCGTGGTTGACGCGGCCGAAAACCATCGTTCGACTACTGACTGGTACGCGCTGCTACTGGCCGGTATCCGACGGTGCCGATCTTGGTGAGATGTCGATCTTGAGCCGATTTCCCGGAGCGGTCGCGCCGTGGCCCGCCGGTTGATTCTCGCCCCGCGCCCGCCCCTGGCTCAGACTGTTTCCGGTCGGCGGCTGATCGGTTCTCGGCCAGCGCGCGCCCAGGCCGGAGGCCCGATGCCGGGCCCGGCGCTCAGAAACGTCCCGCGCCCAGATCGCGGGAGACGGCCCGCGCGCAGTCCCGCACCGCCGCCACCAGCTGCGCGCTCAGCTCCCCGCCCTCGCGCACCCGCTCCACCGCGCCCGTGATGCCCACCGCGCCCACCGGCATCCGCCGCCGGTCGTGGATGGGGGCGGCGACCGAGGCCACGCCCTCCCAGGTCTCCTCGACGTCCGCGGCCCAGCCCCGGGCCCGGGTCAGATCCAGGATCTCCTCGAAGTCGCCGAGGCCCGTCACCGTGTGCGGCGTGAACGCCTCGCGGTCGGCCTCCGTCACCTCGCTGTGCGCCACCGGGTCGTAGGCGCACAGCACCTTGCCCAGCGCGGTGCTGTGCAGCGGCTGCATCGCGCCGACCTCCAGCACCTGACGGCTGTCGTCGGGCCGGAAGACATGGTGGATGATCAGCACGCCCTGCTGGTGGAGCACGCCCAGATAGACGCTCTCACCGCTGGACCGCGCCAGGTCGTCCGCCCAGACGAGCGCCCGCGCCCGCAGTTCGTGCACGTCCAGATAGCTGTTGCCCAGGCGCAGCAGTTCCGCGCCGAGCTGGTAGCGCCCGGAGGCGGGGTCCTGCTCGACGAAGCCCTCCTGCTGCAACGTCCGCAGGATGCCGTGCGCCGTGCCCTTCGCGAGCCCCAGCGCCGAGGCCACATCGGACAGACCGAGCCGTCGCTCACCCCCTGCGAGCAGCCGCAGCATCGCCGCCGCCCGTTCGAGCGACTGGATGGTCCGAGCCATCGAGCAACCTCCTCAAATGCCGTTCGGCAATGCTGAACACTATCGGCCGATGCCGACCAAGGGGTAGCTGACCGCGGACCCTTCCATGATCGCCGAGAGCCCGGGGCGGCTCGCACCAGGGCTCCGACCAGCCAGTATCGGACGACTGTTTCAGGCCGCATCCCCTCCACACCAGTCCGCCCGTCAGATGAGATGCCCACTCCCATCCGTGGTGGTGCCAGCTACGCTGACGACGTGCGCCTTCTGCCGGAAGGCGTAAAGCCGACAGCCGTCGCAACCCCGGGAGCACTTCCATGGCCTCGTACACGCCATCGACCGCCAGTTCCGCCCGAGCCTCCGCCCTGCGTGAGGCGCTCGCCACCCGCGTCGTGGTGGCCGACGGGGCGATGGGCACGATGCTCCAGGCGCAGGACCCCAGCCTCGAGGACTTCCAGCAGCTGGAGGGCTGCAACGAGATCCTGAACGTCACGCGGCCCGACATCGTGCGCTCGGTGCACGAGGAGTACTTCGCCGTCGGCGTGGACTGCGTGGAGACCAACACCTTCGGCGCCAACCTCGCCGCCCTCGGCGAGTACGACATCCCCGAGCGAATCTTCGAACTGTCGGAGTCGGGCGCGCGGATCGCCCGCGAGGTCGCGGACGACTTCGCCGCGCGCGACGGCCGCACCCGCTGGGTGCTCGGCTCCGTCGGTCCGGGCACCAAGCTGCCGACCCTCGGCCACGCCCCGTACGTCAAGCTGCGCGACGCCTACCAGCAGAACATCGAGGGCCTGATCGCCGGCGGCGCCGACGCGATCCTGGTGGAGACCACCCAGGACCTGCTCCAGACCAAGGCGTCCGTCGTCGGTGCCCGGCGCGCCCTGAAGGCGGCCGGCGCCGATCTGCCGCTGCTGGTCCAGGTGACCGTCGAGACCACCGGCACCATGCTGCTCGGCTCCGAGATCGGCGCGGCGCTCACCGCCCTGGAGCCGCTGGGCATCGACATGATCGGGCTCAACTGCGCGACCGGCCCGGCGGAGATGAGCGAGCACCTGCGCTACCTCTCCCGCCACGCCCGTACCCGGGTCTCCGCGATGCCCAACGCCGGCCTGCCGGTCCTGGGGAAGAACGGGGCGCACTACCCCCTGACGCCCGTGGAGCTGGCGGACGCGCACGAGACGTTCGTCCGGGAGTACGGGCTCTCGCTCGTCGGCGGCTGCTGCGGCACGACCCCCGAGCATCTGCGGCAGGTCGTCGAGCGGGTCCGGGACATGCGGCCCACCGAGCGGCAGCCGCGGCCCGAGCCGGGCGCCGCCTCGCTCTACCAGACGGTCCCCTTCCGCCAGGACACCTCCTACCTGGCCATCGGCGAGCGGACCAACGCCAACGGCTCGAAGAAGTTCCGCGAGGCCATGCTGGAAGGCCGCTGGGACGACTGCGTCGAGATGGCCCGCGAGCAGATCCGCGAGGGCGCCCACCTGCTCGACCTCTGCGTCGACTACGTCGGCCGGGACGGCGTCGCGGACATGGCCGAGATCGCGGGCCGGTTCGCCACCGCCTCCACGCTGCCGATCGTGCTGGACTCCACCGAGCTGGACGTGATCCGGGCGGGCCTGGAGAAGCTGGGCGGCCGGGCCGTCATCAACTCGGTGAACTACGAGGACGGCGACGGGCCCGAGTCCCGCTTCGCCAAGGTCACCGAGCTCGCCGTCGAGCACGGCGCGGCGCTCATCGCGCTGACCATCGACGAGGAGGGCCAGGCCCGCACCGTCGAACACAAGGTCGCCATCGCCGAGCGGCTCATCGACGACCTCACCACCAACTGGGGGGTGCTGGAGTCGGACATCCTCATCGACTGCCTCACCTTCACCATCTGCACCGGCCAGGAGGAGTCCAGGGGCGACGGCATCGCCACCATCGAGGCGATCCGCGAGCTCAAGCGCCGCCACCCCGAGGTGCAGACCACCCTCGGTCTGTCCAACATCTCCTTCGGCCTCAACCCGGCCGCCCGGATCGTGCTCAACTCGGTCTTCCTGGACGAGTGCGTCAAGGCCGGGCTCGACTCGGCGATCGTGCACGCCTCGAAGATCCTGCCGATCGCCCGGCTGGAGGAGGAGCAGGTCAAGGTCGCACTGGACCTGATCTACGACCGCCGCGCCGAGGGCTACGACCCGCTGCAGCGGCTCATGGAGCTGTTCGAGGGCGTCAACACCAAGTCGATGAAGGCCGGCCGGGCCGAGGAGCTCCTCGCCCTGCCGCTGGACGAGCGGCTCCAGCGCCGCATCATCGACGGCGAGAAGAACGGCCTGGAGACCGACCTCGACGAGGCGCTCACCACCCGCCCCGCCCTGGACATCGTCAACGACACCCTGCTGGAAGGCATGAAGGTCGTCGGCGAGCTGTTCGGCTCCGGCCAGATGCAGCTGCCGTTCGTCCTCCAGTCCGCCGAGGTGATGAAGACCGCGGTCGCCTATCTCGAGCCGCACATGGAGAAGAGCGACGCGGACGGCAAGGGCACCATCGTGCTGGCCACGGTCCGCGGCGACGTCCACGACATCGGCAAGAACCTCGTGGACATCATCCTCTCCAACAACGGCTACAACGTCGTCAACCTCGGCATCAAACAGCCCGTCTCCGCGATCCTGGAGGCCGCCGAGGAGCACCGCGCGGACGTGATCGGCATGTCCGGGCTGCTGGTGAAGTCCACCGTGATCATGAAGGAGAACCTGGAGGAGCTGAACCAGCGCAAGCTGGCGGCCGACTACCCGGTGATCCTCGGCGGGGCCGCGCTGACCCGCGCCTACGTCGAGCAGGACCTGCACGAGATCTACGAGGGCGAGGTCCGCTACGCCCGTGACGCGTTCGAGGGCCTGCGGCTGATGGACGCCCTGATCGCCGTCAAGCGCGGCGTGCCCGGCGCGACGCTCCCCGAGCTGAAGCAGCGCCGGGTGCCCAAGCGCGAGAGCGCGGTCGTCGAGGCCGAGGAGCCGGAGGGCTCCGTGCGCTCCGACGTCGCCGTCGACAACCGCGTCCCCGAGCCGCCGTTCTGGGGCACCCGGGTCGTCAAGGGAATCCCCCTGAAGGACTACGCGTCCTGGCTGGACGAGGGCGCGCTCTTCAAGGGCCAGTGGGGGCTCAAGGAGGCCCGGGCCGGCGGGCCCACATACGAGGAGCTGGTGGAGACCGAGGGCCGGCCCCGGCTGCGCGGCTGGCTGGACAAGCTCCACACGGAGAACCTGCTGGAGGCGGCCGTCGTCTACGGCTACTTCCCGTGCGTCTCCAAGGGCGACGACCTGATCCTGCTGCACGAGGACGGCACCGAGCGCACCCGCTTCACCTTCCCCCGACAGCGCCGCGGGCGCCGGCTGTGCCTCGCGGACTACTTCCGCCCGGAGGAGTCCGGCGAGACGGACGTCGTGGGCCTGCAGGTCGTCACGGTCGGCTCGCGGATCGGCGGGGCCACGGCCGAGCTGTTCGCCGCCGACGCCTACCGCGACTACCTCGAACTGCACGGGCTGTCGGTGCAGCTGGCGGAGGCCCTCGCCGAGTACTGGCACGCTCGGGTCCGGTCCGAGCTGGGCTTCGCGGGCGAGGACCCGGCGGACGTGGAGGACATGTTCGCGCTCAAGTACCGCGGCGCCCGCTTCTCCCTCGGCTACGGTGCCTGCCCCAACCTGGAGGACCGCGCGAAGATCGCGGACCTGCTGGAGCCCGAGCGGATCGGCGTCCAGCTCTCGGAGGAGTTCCAGCTCCACCCGGAGCAGTCCACGGACGCCATCGTCATCCACCACCCGGAGGCGACGTACTTCAACGCGCGGTAGCGCGGGGGAGCGGCTGGGGTCCGGGGTTATCCCCGGGTGGGTACGGCAACGCGCGGTAGCGCGGGGGAGCGGCTGGGGTCCGGGGTTGTCCCCGGGTGGGTACGGCAACGCGCGGTAGCGCGGGGGAGCGGCTGGGGTCCGGCCGCGCAAGCCGTCGGGCCTGACGAGTCCTGAATATCGAAGTGACGCACGGTAATGGCCGCCGTACACTTGTCGGTCCGGTGAAGGCCGGTTCGCCCCCCGTGGCGGACCGGCCTTCTCGTCCCCCCTGGAGGTGTGCCCGTATGACCAGCAGCATTCCCGCTGTCGATGCCCCCTCGGCAGCCGGCTCGGCCCTTCAGGCCGTCCTGCTCGACATGGACGGCACCCTCGTCGACACGGAGGGTTTCTGGTGGGACGTGGAGGTCGCGGTCTTCGCCGAGCTCGGGCACCAGCTCCTCGAGGAGTACCGCCAGGTCGTCGTCGGCGGCCCCATGACCCGCAGCGCCTCCTTCCTCATTCAGGCCACCGGCGCGAAGATCGCCCTCACCGAGCTGACCGTCCTGCTCAACATGCGCTTCTCCGAGATGATCGGCCAGGGGGTGCCGCTGATGCCGGGGGCCAGACGGCTGCTCGGCGAGCTGGCCGCGCACGGCGTCCCGACCGCCCTGGTCTCCGCCTCGCACCGGCACATCATCGACCGGGTGCTGCTCACCCTGGGGGCGGAGAACTTCGCCCTGACCGTCGCGGGCGACGAGATCGCCCGGACGAAGCCGCACCCGGACCCGTATCTGGAGGCGGCCGCCAGGCTCGGCGTGGACCCGGCGCGGTGCGCCGTGATCGAGGACACCATGACCGGTGTCGCGGCCGCTGAGGCGGCCGGCTGCCGGGTGCTGGCGGTGCCGTCGGTGGCCCCGATTCCGCCCGCCGAGGGGCGCACGGTCGTCGGTTCGCTGGAGGAAGTCGATCTCACTTTCCTGCGTGGCCTGATTACGGGAATGCACTGAACCATGCACTGAGCGTGCCCCGCGTAATGACCAAGGAACTCTCGGCGCCGGAGTGATTGTTTTCCGTGACGAATGCGCTGGCTGAATTCCCGTAGCCGGCGATGAGGCGGCATGAGTGACGTTCGTCACCGGATTCGGGGGTGTCCGGCGCGCCTCCAGCCCCCCGGAAGTGCTCCCGTGGGGGCCGGAGCGCACCCTTGTGTCCCGATTGATGATCTCCTGCGTGAATCGTTCCGGCGTCCGGATATCGGTGATCCGTCGGCTGTTATCACCGCGTGATATTCCTTCAACTTCGCCGTGTTCCGGGGGCAGTGGCCTCGCGCACTAATCTTTTCGCGAGAACTTCACGGCTGCCCGGGTGACCAGCACAACCGACATCGGTATGGTCCCGGGACCGATCGCATCGCAGGGAGAACCCCAGACAATGAACCGCAAGACGTTGGTGCTGCCGACCGTGGCAGGCCTGCTGGCCCCCGTCCTCGTCGCTTGTGGCGGGACCGACGGAGCCGGAGCGGGCAAGAGCGCCATCGTCATCGGCACCACCGACCGGTTCGAGGAGACGACGGACGCCCCGGCGCCCTTCGACCCCGCCGTCGCGTACGACATCGGCGCCTGGAACGTCCTGCACAGCACCTTCCAGACACTGCTGCGGCTGCCCCGCTCGGGCACCGCCCCGATCGCCGACGCCGCCTCCAGGTGCTCCTTCGGGGACCGCCGCAACGAGCAGTTCCGCTGCACGCTGCGCAGCGGGCTGAAATTCTCCAACGGCCACGCGCTCACCGCCGAGGACGTCAAGTTCTCCATCGACCGCGCCCGCGCCATCAACTTCGAGAACGGCCCGGTCTCGCTGCTCAACAACATCGACTCGGTGGAGACGCCGAGCGAACTCGAGGTCGTCTTCCACCTCAAGTCGCCCGACGCGACGTTCCCGCAGAAGATCGCCACCCCGGCCGCGGCCATCGTCGACAGCGAGACGTACTCCAAGAACAAGCTCGACAACGGCTTCAAGGTGACCGGCTCCGGGCCGTACACCCTGGAGACCGAGCAGAAGGACGGCCGGGTCGTCAAGGCCGTCTTCAGTAAGAACAAGGACTACCAGGGTCCGCTGAAGCTGCAGAACGACAAGGTCGAAATGCGCTTCTACGACGACTCGGAAACGATGGAGAAGGCGCTCAAGTCCGGCGACATCGACATCATCAACCGGACGCTGTCCCCGCAGCAGATCAGCCGGCTGCGGTCCACCACGACCAAGGGCGTCCGCTTCATCGAGGCCCCGGGCCAGGAGATCAGCATCCTCGCGTTCAACACCGAGGACACCGCGGTCAAGCCGAAGGCCGTGCGCCAGGCCATCGCCCAGCTGGTCGACCGGCAGTCCCTGGCCAAGGAGGACTCCGACCGCACGAACGACCCGCTGTACTCGATCGTGCCCAGCGGCATCACCGGTCACCAGAACTCCTTCTCCAACCGGTACGAGGCGCCCAGCGTCGACAAGGCCCGCGCCATCCTGCGCGCTGCGCACATCGACGGCCCGGTGCCGCTGACCCTCTCGTACACCACGGACCACTACGGCGAGGCCACCGGCAAGGCCTTCAAGAACCTGCAGAAGCAGCTGAACTCCAGCGGGCTCTTCAACGCGAAGCTCCAGGGCGTGAAGTGGTCGGAGTTCCGGCCCAACGCCTCGGCCGGCAAGTACGCCGTCTACGGCATGGGCTGGTTCCCCGACTTCCCGGACCCGGACAACTTCGTCGCGCCGTTCATCGGCAAGGACAACTTCCTGCAGTCCCCGTACCGGAACGCGAAGATCAGCAACGAACTGATCCCGCAGTCCCGTCAGGTGACCCAGCGGGACGCGGCAGCCAAGTACTTCCAGCAGGCCCAGGACATCGTGGCCGAGGAAGTCCCGGTGCTGCCGCTGTGGCAGGGCAAGCAGTACGTGGCCGCCCGGGACCGGGTCACCGGTGCCGAGTGGGCGCTCAACTCCGCCTCGGAGATGCAGCCGTGGGAGCTCGGCCGCGGCAAGTGAGGCACAGCTGTTCAGTCCCATCCTTCCGATCTCTTCAGACGATCAAGAAACTGTGAGGAACGTGCACGTGAGGAAACGTGACCAGTGGCTTGCCGCCCCGCTCGGCGCGGGGCTTGCCGCCGCCCTGCTCACCGGGTGCGGTTCGGACGACGGCGAGGCGGCCGGCACCGGTGAGTCGGTGGTCATGGGGATGTCCGACGAGGTCGTGTCCACCGACCCCGCCTCCGGCTACGACCCGGGCTCCTGGCTGCTGTTCAACAACGTCTTCCAGTCGCTGCTGAGCTTCCCCAAGGGCAGCACGACGCCCCAGCCGGAAGCCGCCAAGGAGTGCAGCTTCAAGGACGGGGGCAGCACGGTCTACCAGTGCAAGCTCCGGGACGGCCTGAAATTCAGCAACGGCCACGACCTCACCTCCGAGGACGTCGCCTACTCCTTCAACCGCACGCTGAAGATCAACGACAAGAAGGGTCCGGCGTCCTCCCTGCTCTCCTCGATCAAGGAGATCAAGACCCCGGACAAGTCGACGGTCGTCTTCCGGCTCAAGCGGCCCGACGCGACGTTCCCGCAGAAGATCGCCTCCGGCGCCGGCTCCATCGTGGACCACCTCGAGTACCCGATGGACAAGCTGCGCACCGACGGCAAGGCCGTCGGCTCGGGTGTCTACAAGCTCGAGTCGTTCGACAAGAAGCAGGCCAAGTTCTCGGTCAGCGGCTCCTACCAGGGCGCCGCCAAGGTCCAGAACAACGGCGTCACGATGAAGTTCTTCCACGGCCAGCAGGAGGAGCTGAAGTCCGCGGTCCAGAAGGGCGACGTCGACATCGCCTACCGTGGTCTGGCCATGAAGGACATCGCCGACCTCGAGGCCGCCGAAGCCGGCGACAAGAAGAACCTCGAGGTCGTCGAAGGCAGCAGCGCCGAGGTCCAGCACCTGGTCTTCAACACCAAGGACCCGGTGGTCGGCAAGGTCGGCGTCCGCAAGGCCATCGCGTACCTGATCGACCGCAGCACCCTCGTCCGCGATGTCTACAAGCGGACCGCCGAGCCGCTGTACTCGATCGTCCCGAGCGGCATCACCGGCCACAAGACGCCGTTCTTCGAGGCCTACGGCGACCGCCCGCAGCCCGACAAGGCCGCCGCGGCCCTGCGGTCCGCGAACGTCTCCGGCAAGGTCAAGCTCACCCTGTGGGCCACGCCCATCCGTTACGGCCCCGGCACCGTGCCCGCGTTCAAGGAGATCGCCAAGCAGCTCAACGCGAGCGGCCTCTTCGACGTGGACGTGCAGAGCGTCCCGTTCGACGAGTACGACAAGGGCATCACCGAGGGCAAGTACGGCGTCTACGTGAAGGGCTGGGTCCCCGACTACCCGGACCCGGACAACTTCACGGCGCCCTTCTTCGGCAAGGACAACGTGCTCTCCAACAACTACGAGTCGAAGGAGATCACGGGCAAGATCCTGCCGACGACCGCCGCCCAGGGCAGCCGCCCGGCGACCGTCCCGGACTTCGCCCGTCTGCAGACCACCGTCGCCCAGGATCTGCCGATCCTGCCGCTGTGGCAGGGCAAGCAGTACGCCGTGGCCAACAAGCGGATCACCGGTCTGCAGTGGACCCTGGACTCCTCGACCGTCTTCCGGTTCTGGGAGATCAGCAAGGCCGCCAAGGACTGACCGTGAACGACCGAGAGGGGCCGGTACGCCGTCGACGGCGTACCGGCCCCTCTCGGTTTTCCCGTTCCGTACGAGTTCCGTACGAGCGTTCCCGTGCGTGACGGGCCGCCGGGCGGCCTACTGCGCGCCCGGGCGCACCAGGCCGCTCTCGTAGGCGTAGACCGCGGCCTGGACCCGGTCCCGCAGCCCCAGCTTCGTCAGTACGTGCCCCACGTGCGTCTTGACCGTCGTCTCGCTGACGAACAGATCCGCCGCGATCTCCGCGTTCGACAAACCACGGGCCACCAGCTTCAGGACCTCGACCTCGCGGTCGGTCAGGGTGTGCAGCGTGTCGGGCAGCGGCTCCTCGCCCGACGGAAGATGGCCGGCGTACTTGTCCAGCAGCCGCCGGGTGATGCTCGGCGCCAGCATCGCCTCGCCGCCCGCCACCACCCGGATCGCCTGCACCAGCTCATGGGCCGGCGCGTCCTTGAGCAGAAAGCCACTGGCCCCCGCCCGCAGCGCCTCCACCACGTACTCGTCGAGGTCGAAGGTGGTCAGCACCAGGACCTTGGCCGGGCCGTTCCGCTCGGGGCCGGTGATCTGACGGGTCGCCTCGACGCCGTCCATCCGCGGCATCCGGATGTCCATCAGCACCACATCGGGCTGCAGCGCCCGGACCTGGTCCAGTGCCTGGAGACCGTCCCCGGCCTCGCCGACGACCGCGAGGTCCTGCTCGGCCTCGAGGATCATGCGGAAGCCGGTGCGCAGCAGCGGCTGGTCGTCGACCAGTAGGACGCGGATCGCCACAGGAACTCCTTCGCTAGACCGGGTCCATTCTGCCCTGACCCTCCCCGTCGGCCACCACCCGGCCGCCGGCGTCGGCAGCGGCCTCGGTACCGGCCTCGGGGGCGCGCTGTGCGGGCAGGGGCAGCGGGTACGGCGGGGGAGTGCCCCCGAACTCCGGACACACGGCCTGGTGGTCGCACCAGCCGCACAGCTTGGTGGGCCGCGGCCGCCAGTCGCCGGTCTCCGTCGCCAGCGAAATGGCCTCCCACAGCGCGCGCAGCCTGCGCTCGACAGCCAGCAGCTCCGCCTCCGTCGGGTCGTAGGTCAGCACATCGCCACTGCCCAGATAGACCAGCTGGAGCCGGCGCGGGACCTGCCCGCGCAGCCGCCACATCACCAGGGCGTAGAACGTCATCTGGAACAGGGCGTCCGACCGGTACTGCGGAGCGGGGGCCTTGCCCGTCTTGTAATCGACGATCCGCACCTCGCCCGACGGCGCCACGTCCACCCGGTCGATGAAGCCGCGCAACGTCAGCCCCGCCCCGTCGGCCCCGCCGCCTTCGAGCACCGTCTCCACGTACAGCTCGCGGTCGGCGGGCTCCAGGCGCGTCGGGTCCTCCAGCGTGAACCACCGCTCGACCAGCCGCTCCGCGTCCGCCAGCCAGCGGGCCAGCCGCTCGCCGTCCCGCTCCCCGTCCTCCCCCAGGAACAGCTCCGCCAGCTCCGGCCGGGCCGCCAGCAGCTTCTCCCACTCGCCCGGCACCAGGCCCTTGGCCCGCCCGGCCGTGCGCTCGGCCGCCGGGGCGTCGAAGAGCCGCTCCAGCACCGCGTGCACCACCGTGCCCCGGGTCGCCGCCGCGCTCGGCTTCTCCGGCAGCTTGTCGATCACCCGGAAGCGGTAGAGCAGCGGACACCGCATGAAATCGGCCGCGCGCGACGGCGACAGCGCGGCCGGCCGCGCCGCCCCGGCAGGCCTGGCGGCAGGCCCGGCGGACCGGTCGGCCGCGCGCTCGGAGCCCGGCCCGGTGGAATTGTCGGTGGCGATACCCATGACAGAGAACCCTACGGCCCGTCACTGACAGTCGGGCGAATACCATCGACGGCAGACCCCCTCGCACTGCATGATCAGTGAACGGCACCAGGCGGTGCGGGGGCCGCAGCCGACGAGGGGACACCGTGGAGAACAGCGGGAAAGGCCGCTCCGGCGGGGGCGCCGGTCATGGGGCCGGGCCCGGCGGCGGCACACCCAGGCGGCCGCGGCCGGGCGGTGGCATCCTCATGGGCCGACCCTTCGGCGTCCCCGTCTACGTCGCCCCCAGCTGGTTCCTCGTCGCCGCCCTCATCACCTGGGTCTTCGGCGGCCAGCTCGACCGCGTGCTGCCCGAGCTCGGACGCGCCCGCTATCTCGTCGCCCTCTTCTTCGCCGTGGCCTTCTACGCCTCGGTGCTCGTCCACGAGCTCGCGCACACGGTCGCCGCCCTCCGCTTCAAGCTCCCGGTGCGGCGCATCCAGCTCCAGTTCTTCGGCGGTGTCTCCGAGATCGAGAAGGAGACCGAGACCCCCGGCCGCGAATTCGTCCTCGCCTTCGTCGGCCCGTTGCTCTCCCTGGTCCTCGCCGGTGTCTTCTACCTCGGCATGCAGGGCGTCGAGCCCGGCACCGTCCCCGGCGTCCTGCTCGCCGGCCTGATGATCTCCAACCTGCTCGTCGCGGCCTTCAACCTGCTGCCCGGCCTGCCGCTGGACGGCGGCCGGATGCTCCGCGCCGTCGTCTGGAAGATCAGCGGCAAGCCCATGACCGGCACCGTCGCCGCCGCCTGGGTCGGCCGCGCGCTCGCCGTCGCCGTGCTCATCGGCCTCCCGCTCCTCACCCACGCCCGCGGCGGCCTCGGCGACGGCGACTCCGAGAGCCTCGGCGGCCTCGACTCGCTCACCGACGCCCTGCTCGCCGCCATCCTCGCCGCGATCATCTGGACCGGGGCGGGCAACGCCCTGCGCATGGCCCGGCTGCGCGAGCGGCTGCCCCACCTCAGCGCCCGCACCCTCACCCGGCGCGCCGTGCCCGTGGAGGCCGCCACCCCGCTCTCCGAGGCCCTGCGGCGGGCCAACGAGGCGGGGGCCAGGGCCCTGGTCGTCGTCGACGGACAGGGCCGGCCCGCCGCCCTCGTCCGCGAGGCCGCCATCGTCGGCGTCCCCGAGCACCGCCGCCCGTGGGTCGCCGTCAGCGGCCTGGCCACCGACCTCAAGGACGGCATGCGGGTCTCCGCGGAACTCTCCGGTGAAGAGCTCCTCGACACCCTCCGGGCCACCCCCGCCACCGAATACCTCGTGGTCGAGGAGACCGGCGAGGTCTACGGCGTCCTCGCCACCTCCGATGTCGAGCGGGCCTTCGTCTCCGCCATGGCGCGGCCCTCCTCCTGACACCTGCCCGGCCACCCGCCGGCGACCGGGCGGCTGCTCGTTCGACCCCGGCCACCCCGCCGTGGTCAACAGGCGCCGCGCACGCCCGGTAGTCTGGTCACATGTCCGAACCGACCGGTGCCGCCCGCCGACGCGGGCCCTTCCAGGTCGGGGACCAGGTCCAGCTCACCGACCCCAAGGGACGCCACTACACCTTCACGCTCGAAGCCGGGAAGCAGTTCCACACCCACAAGGGTGCCTTCCCGCACGACGAGCTGATCGGTGCTCCCGAGGGCAGTGTTGTCCGTACCACGGGAAACGTCGCCTACCTCGCGCTGCGCCCCCTGCTCCCCGACTATGTCCTGTCCATGCCGCGCGGAGCCGCCGTGGTCTACCCCAAGGACGCGGGGCAGATCCTGGCGATGGCCGATATCTTCCCCGGCGCCCGCGTCGTGGAAGCGGGTGTCGGCTCCGGCTCCCTCAGCAGCTTCCTGCTGCGCGCCATCGGCGACCAGGGCATGCTGCACTCCTACGAGCGCCGTGCCGACTTCGCCGAGATCGCCACGCAGAACGTGGAGCGCTACTTCGGCGGCCCCCACCCCGCGTGGCAGCTCACCGTCGGCGACCTCCAGGACAATCTGTCCGACACGGACGTCGACCGGGTCATCCTCGACATGCTCGCCCCCTGGGAGTGCCTGGAGGTTGTCCGCAAGGCACTCGTGCCCGGCGGCATCCTGTGCTGCTACGTGGCGACCACCACGCAGCTCGCCCGGACCGTCGAGTCCATCCGTGAGATCGGCTGCTTCGCCGAGCCGTCGGCGTGGGAGTCCATGGTCCGCACCTGGCACGTCGAGGGCCTGGCCGTACGCCCCGACCACCGGATGATCGGCCACACCGGCTTCCTGCTCACCGCCCGCCGCCTCGCGGACGGCGTGGAGCCGCCGCTGCGCCGCCGCCGTCCCGCCAAGGGCGCCTACGGCGACGACTACACCGGCCCCGGCAGCGCCAGCGGATCCGCCGAGCGCTGACCCCCGATCGACCCCGGTGCCGCCACCGGGTTCCGCGCGCCGACCGCGCGCGGAACTCGGCGGCGGCACTTCTGCGTTGAGGCGCGCCGAAGGCACACGCACGACGGGATATCCACGGTGCCCGGCCGAGGAAACACCATCGGGCGGCACCCCCTGCCCGCTGTTCCCCGGCACCGAACCGTGTGGCACGATGCTGGGCACCCCCCGCAGCCACAGCTCTCACAGGAGTTCAGCCCGCGTGCAGCCTCCGGCCGGCCCCGAATCGTTCCCGCCGCCCGCCCCCGCGGCCTTCCCCGCGCCGGCCCCGGAAAGACCCGCGCGCAACCGCAGCCGTCCCGTGCACTGGATCGCGACCGCCGCGGCACTGGCCGCCGTGCTCCTCGGCGCGGCGCTCCTCGGCCCCGGCGACGCCACGGCGACCACCACCGTCACCGCTTCCGCGCCCGGTTCGGCGCCCGGTGCCGTGCCCGGCGGCGGCACTCCGCCGGCGGCGGCCCCCGATCCCCGGGCGGCGAGCTATCCGGTCGACTGCGGCGGAACACCGATGGACGTCGTGCGACGGGCCGCGGCCGACCTCGACGGCGACGGACGGCCGGAGACGGTCGCGGTGGTGCGCTGCCACTCGGAGACGGGCACCCGGCCCAGCGGGATCTACGTCCTCGCGCCGCCGCCCGCGAAGGGTGCCGCGCCGCGCGTCATGGCGACCCTGGTCGACCCCGGGCAGAAGATGAGCGTCACCGGCTTCGCGGTGAACGGCACCGGTACGGTTTCGGCCACGCTGCTCGGCTACTCCGACAAGAAGGTGCCGCGTTGCTGCCCGGACCTGCGCCGGGCCGTCGAATGGCGGTGGAAGGGCGGCAAGTTCGCCCTCACGGCACTCCCCGTCGCGGGGAGTGTGTGAGACATCACTCGGCGTCGGGGCCGTAGACCTCGACCTTGTCGGCGACGCGGCGGACGTGGATGCAGTCCCCCGGGCACTCCTTCGCCGAGTCCTTGACATCGCTCAGCAACGGCAGCGGCACGGGCGTGGTGGCGCCCTTGTCCTGCAGCAGCTCGTCGTCCGCGCCCTTCACATACGCCAGCCCGTCGATATCCAGCTCGAAGACCTCGGGGGCGTACTGCACACAAATGCCGTCGCCCGTGCACAGGTCCTGGTCGATCCAGACTTCCAGCTCGTCGAGGCCTTCGTTCCGCACGGTCATCTCGCCTGCCGTTTCCTACCTACGTGAACCAAATGGAGCCAGCACTGACGGGTGTTGACCGACTCGACGATACAACCGCCCGCTTTCCGATGTTGATGGGTGGGTATTCCCCTGACGTGAGGACGTGCGCAAGGGTGAAGATCGGACACACTCCGACCGGGTTTGTGATCTAGGGGTTTCAACCTGCACCAGCCCAGGTAGGGTCTGGAAGCGTCCAGCTCCCCTTGGAGGAGGTGAGGACCGTGGCAGCCCACGACGACGACATGAACCGCGGCATCCGGCCCGGGCGAGGGTCTGACGACCCCGCGGGCCAGGTTGCCTATCTCGAGCAGGAGATCGCCGTCCTGCGGCGCAAGCTCGCCGACTCTCCGCGTCACACGAGGATTCTCGAAGAGCGGATCGTCGAGCTCCAGACCAACCTGGCCGGGGTGTCCGCTCAGAACGAGCGGCTCGCCAACACCCTCCGCGAGGCCCGCGACCAGATCGTGGCCCTCAAGGAGGAAGTGGACCGGCTCGCACAGCCGCCGGCCGGCTTCGGCGTCTTCCTGCAGACCAATGAGGACGGCACGGCCGACATCTTCACCGGAGGGCGGAAACTCCGGGTCAATGTCAGCCCGAGCGTCGAGGTCGAGGACCTCAGGCGTGGCCAGGAAGTCATGCTCAACGAGGCGCTCAACGTGGTCGAGGCCATGGCCTTCGAGCGCGCCGGGGACATCGTCACCCTCAAGGAGATCCTCGAGGACGGCGAGCGGGCCCTGGTCATCGGGCACACCGACGAGGAGCGGGTGGTGCGGCTCGCCGAGCCGCTGCTGGACGTCACCATCCGCCCCGGCGACGCCCTGCTGCTCGAATCCCGGTCCGGCTACGTCTACGAGGTCATCCCGAAGAGCGAGGTCGAGGAGCTCGTCCTCGAAGAGGTCCCGGACATCGACTACACGAAGATCGGCGGGCTGGGAAACCAGATCGAGCTGATCCGCGACGCGGTCGAGCTGCCGTACCTCTACCCCGACCTCTTCAAGGAGCACGAACTGCGGCCGCCCAAGGGCGTGCTGCTCTACGGTCCGCCCGGCTGCGGCAAGACGCTCATCGCCAAGGCGGTGGCCAACTCCCTTGCCAAGAAGGTCGCCGAGGTCACCGGCAAGCCCGCGGGGAAGAGCTTCTTCCTCAATATCAAGGGCCCCGAACTGCTAAACAAGTACGTCGGTGAGACCGAGCGGCACATCCGGCTCATCTTCCAGCGCGCCAGGGAGAAGGCGAGCGAGGGCACCCCGGTCATCGTCTTCTTCGACGAGATGGACTCCCTTTTCCGCACCCGCGGCTCCGGAGTCAGCTCGGACGTGGAGAACACCATCGTCCCGCAGCTGCTCTCCGAGATCGACGGCGTGGAGGGCCTGGAGAACGTCATCGTCATCGGTGCCTCGAACCGCGAGGACATGATCGACCCCGCGATCCTGCGGCCCGGCCGGCTCGACGTCAAGATCAAGATCGAGCGTCCGGACGCCGAGGCGGCCAAGGACATCTTCTCCAAGTACCTCACCGAGACCCTGCCGGTCCACGGGGACGACCTGGCCGAGCACGGCGGGTCGGCCAGGGCCGCCGTCGCCGGCATGATCCAGTCGGTCGTCGAGCAGATGTACGCGGAATCCGAGGAAAACCGCTTCCTCGAGGTCACGTACGCCAACGGCGACAAGGAAGTCCTGTATTTCAAGGACTTCAACTCGGGCGCGATGATCCAGAACATTGTGGACCGGGCGAAGAAAATGGCCATCAAGGCATTCCTCGACCAGAACCAGAAGGGCATTCGCGTCTCCCATCTGCTCGCCGCCTGTGTGGACGAGTTCAAGGAGAACGAGGACCTGCCCAACACCACCAACCCGGACGACTGGGCCCGCATCTCCGGCAAGAAGGGCGAGCGGATCGTCTTCATCCGCACCCTCGTCACCGGAAAGCAGGGCGCGGACACCGGTCGCTCGATCGACACCGTGGCCAATACCGGCCAGTATCTGTAGCACCGTCGTCCGGCTGCGGATGTCCCGCCCCGCCCTTGGCGCCTCGGTGCCGGGGCGGGTGCTCCGGGGACGTCCGCGGCCGGACGCTTTTGCGCCGGGCGGGCCCCGGCGCGTCCGAAAAGCGCCCGGAAGGCCGCTCGTGCCGGCAGGGCCGCCGAGGCCGGGCACCGGGCGGCCGCCCGGGCCGGGCGCGGCACGAACCGGAGCAATGACTGTAATGATCTCCCCACCGCCGCAAAGCCGTTCTAGGCTCTTCGGTACCGGGCCACGAAGCACGTGGGGGAAGCGCACGGACCGGAAGAGCAGCGGTACTTGAGCGGCGACCCCACCACGGGGCGCCGCCGGGCTAGGAGGGCCGCATGACCGTACGGCGAGTAATGGGCATCGAGACGGAGTACGGGATCTCCGTCCCCGGTCACCCGAACGCCAATGCCATGCTCACCTCGTCCCAGATCGTCAATGCCTACGCGGCTGCGATGCACCGGGCGCGACGAGCCCGCTGGGACTTCGAGGAGGAGAACCCGCTGCGGGACGCCCGCGGCTTCGACCTCGCCCGCGAGGCCGCAGACTCCAGCCAGCTCACCGACGAGGACATCGGCCTGGCCAATGTCATCCTCACCAACGGCGCGCGGCTCTACGTGGACCACGCCCACCCCGAGTACAGCTCGCCGGAGATCACCAATCCGCGCGACGCCGTGCTGTGGGACAAGGCGGGCGAGCGCATCATGGCCGAGGCCGCCGAGCGCGCCGCACAGCTGCCCGGCGCCCAGCCGATCCACCTCTACAAGAACAACACCGACAACAAGGGCGCCTCCTACGGCACCCACGAGAACTACCTGATGAAGCGGGAGACCCCCTTCTCGGACATCGTGCGGCATCTGACGCCGTTCTTCGTCTGCCGGCAGGTCGTCACCGGCGCCGGCCGGGTCGGCATCGGCCAGGACGGCCGTGAGCACGGCTTCCAGCTCAGCCAGCGCGCGGACTACTTCGAGGTCGAGGTCGGACTTGAGACCACCCTCAAGCGGCCCATCATCAACACCCGCGACGAGCCGCACGCCGACGCCGAGAAGTACCGCAGGCTGCACGTCATCATCGGTGACGCCAACCTCTCGGAGATCTCCACCTACCTCAAGCTCGGCACCACCGCCCTGGTGCTGTCGATGATCGAGGACGGCTTCATCGCCGCCGATCTGGCCGTGGACCAGCCGGTCCGCACCCTCCACCAGGTCAGCCACGACCCCACGCTCCGTCGGCTCATCACGCTCCGTAGCGGCCGGACACTCACGGCCGTGCAGCTCCAGATGGAGTACTTCGAGCTGGCCCGCAAGTACGTGGAGGACCGCTTCGGCGCGGACGCGGACGAGCAGACCAAGGACGTCCTCGGTCGCTGGGAGGACGTGCTGAACCGGCTGGAGGGCGATCCGATGAGCCTCGCCGGTGAGCTGGACTGGGTGGCCAAGCGCGAGTTGCTGGAGGGCTACCGCCGCCGGGACACCCTGGACTGGGACGCGGCCCGGCTGCACCTGGTGGACCTCCAGTACGCGGACGTACGGTCCGACAAGGGCCTGTACAACCGGCTGGCGGCCCGCGGCCGGATGAAGCGGCTGCTGGAGGAGGACGAGGTCCAGCGGGCCATCACGGCCCCGCCGGAGGACACCCGGGCCTATTTCCGCGGCCGTTGCCTGGAGCAGTACGCGGACGACGTGGCCGCCGCCTCCTGGGACTCGGTGATCTTCGATCTGCCCGGTCGTGACTCTCTGCAACGGGTGCCCACGCTGGAGCCACTGCGCGGGACCCGCAATCACGTCAAGGAGCTCCTGGACCGCTGTCGCACGGCCGAGGAACTGGTCCGCGTCCTGTCCGGGGGCTGAGTGGGGTCTGAGGAGACGGCGTTCTGGGAATCATCACGGTGGCCCCGGGACGTTGTAGCAAGTGCAGGGCCGATCGCGGACCCTGCTTGTAGGGTCTGAACAGGTACATCTGATCTTGTACGTCGAACCGAGCGGGGTGAGGGACATGGCGACCAAGGACACCGGCGGCGGGCAGCAGAAGGCCACGCGTTCCACGGAGGAGGTCGAGGAGCAGGTGCAGGACGCGCAGGCTTCGGAGGACCTCAAGGAGCGCCAGGAGAAGCTGTCGGACGACGTGGACTCCGTGCTGGACGAGATCGACGATGTCCTCGAGGAGAACGCAGAGGATTTCGTGAGGTCATTTGTCCAGAAGGGTGGAGAGTAGCGGGTAATGTCCGAATTGCATCCAGGGAAGAAATGCTCCCGATGCAAGCGGACATTGCCTCGCAACGCTTTCGCCTCCAACAAATCGATCAGTGACGGCCTTCAGTCGTACTGCCGAGTGTGCTCCGCCGACTACTACAAGCGGCGTCAGGAAGCCAAGGGGCGAGTGGTGCGGGTCAAGATGCCCGTTCCGCGGGGGCACAAGCGTTGTCCGCAGTGCGAAAAGGTGAAGCCGCACAGTGAGTGGGAGCGCAATAAGACGTCTTCGGACGGCTGGTCGAGCTACTGCCGCGAGTGTCGGGCGGGGCGTAACCGCGACAGCTACTTCCGCCGCAAGTACGGCTTGAGTCAGGACCAGTTACGTGACCTGGTGAAGCAGCAGGTCGGTGTGTGCGTGATCTGTCTCGCTGCCCCGGCCGAGCACGTGGATCACGATCACGAGACGGGTAAGGTCCGTGGTGTGCTGTGCTTCAGCTGCAATGCGGCACTGGGGCAGTTCAAGGATCGGGCGGACGTAATGAGGCGAGCCGCCGCATACCTGGAAGGAAACGTGTGGAAGCCAACCCTCGTAGCATCGGGCGTCTACCAGCTGCCTTCCTGACGCCCGGCTCGTCGTCCTTCATGGACTTCCTCGGTACGCACCAGCCGGACCTGCTGCCGGGCAATCGGCAGCTGCCCCCGCTGAAGGGAGCCGTCGAGGCGCCGCACGGCACGACCATCGTCGCGGCGTCGTTCCCCGGCGGTGTCGTGCTGGCGGGCGACCGCCGGGCGACGATGGGCAACGTCATCGCGCAGCGGGACATCGAGAAGGTCTTCCCGGCCGACGAGTACTCGGCCGTCGGCATCGCCGGCACGGCCGGGCTGGCCGTCGAGATGGTCAGGCTCTTCCAGCTCGAACTCGAGCACTTCGAGAAGGTCGAGGGCGTCCAACTCTCCCTGGAGGGCAAGGCGAACCGGCTGTCCACGATGATCCGCAGCAACCTCGGCATGGCCATGCAGGGCCTCGCCGTGGTGCCGCTCTTCGCCGGCTGGGACGTCAATCGCCAAAAGGGCCGCATCTTCTCCTACGACGTGACCGGCGGGCGTTCGGAAGAGCACGGCTTCGCGGCGACCGGCTCCGGCTCGGTCTTCGCGCGCGGTGCGCTCAAGAAGCTCTTCCGTGAGGACCTGACGGAGGCTCAGACCACCACGCTCGTCGTCCAGGCGCTGTACGACGCGGCCGATGACGACTCGGCGACCGGTGGGCCCGATCTCGCCCGCCGCATCTACCCGATCGTCACCGTCATCACCGACGAGGGGTTCCGGAGGCTGACGGACGCGGAGTGCGCCGAGGTCGTCCGCGCGATCCACGAGCGGCGCCTGCAGGAGCCGGACGGCCCGCGGGCCGCGTTGCTCTGACGCCCTACGGAACCTTTACCCGCCACTGACAGAAAGGGACGGACAGCCGGTGTCGACGCCGTTCTATGTCTCCCCCCAGCAGGCCATGGCCGACCGAGCCGAGTACGCCCGCAAGGGCATCGCCCGCGGTCGTAGCGTCGTCGTACTCCAGTACACCGACGGCGTTCTCTTCGTCGCCGAGAACCCGTCCCGCGCCTTGCACAAGGTCAGCGAGATCTACGACCGGATCGCCTTCGCCGCGGTGGGGAAGTACAACGAGTTCGAGAATCTGCGGATCGGGGGTGTGCGCTACGCCGATCTGCGCGGTTACACCTACGACCGCGACGATGTGACGGCCCGTGGTCTGGCGAACGTCTACGCCCAGACGCTGGGCACGATCTTCTCCAGCGCCGCGGAGAAGCCCTACGAGGTCGAGCTGATCGTCGCCGAGGTCGGGCCCGGCCCCGAGGACGACCAGATCTACCGGCTGCCGCACGACGGCTCGATCGTCGACGAGCACGGCTCGGTCGCGGTCGGTGGCAATGCCGACCAGATCAGCAGCTACCTCGACCAGCAGCACCGGGACGGCATGACGCTCGCCGAGGCGCTCAAGCTCGCCGTCGAGTCGCTCACCCGCGACAACAACGGCGGTGAGCGCACGCTGACCGCTGAGCAGCTCGAGGTGGCGGTCCTGGACCGGACGCGACCGCAGCAGCGGAAGTTCAAGCGGCTGCTGGGCCGTCAGCTCTCCCGGCTGCTCGAAGGCCACGCCGCGGATGTGAGTGTCGACGAATCCGAGGAGCCGCCGGGCGCGCCGTAGGGTGTGCGCACCTCCGCTGCGCGGCGGTGTCCTCAAACGCCGGACGGGCTGGAATCGGCTGAGCTCAGCCAAAACCAGCCCGTCCGGCGTTTGAGGACGCGCCCGCAGGGCGCCCGCCGCCGCAGGCGGCAAAGACGGCCCGTAGTTACCCGGCTCCGCCGGTGCGAGCGGCATCGTGCGAGGAGGAGCCGCGGGCGATGAGCTCCACCGGCAGCGTCGTGGGGGCGGGGGGCTGCCCGTCCAGTACGGCCATCAGCGCCCGCATGCCCGCCTCACCCACGGCCTCGGCGGGCAGCCGGACCGTCGTGAGCTCCGGCTCGACGGCCGTCGCCAGCGGAAGATCGTCGAAGCCGGTCACCGAGACGTCGTCGGGCACCCGCAGCCCCAACCGCCGGGCCGCCTTGCAGGCACCCGCCGCCAGGATGTCGCCGTCGCAGATCAGCGCGGTCGGCCTGGGTCCGGGGCCGGTCAGGGCCCGCTCGGCGGCGGCCCGGCCCGCCCGCACGTCGAGGGCCGCGGGCTCCGTCGTCAGCACCGCGTCCGCGACCCCGCTCAGCGTGTCGGCCAGCGCCCGGGCCCGTACGTGGAAGGTCCAGGAGTCGACGTCGGCCGCGAGGTGGGCGAACCGGCGGTGGCCGAGCCCCAGCAGATACTCCGTGACCTGGCGCATGCCGTCGGCGATGTCGAGGTTGACGGTCGCCGACGCCTCCGTCCGCCCGGGGTCGCTGTCGAGCATGACGAGGGGCAGGTCGCCGTCGCGGATGTCGGCCAGGGCGTCCACCGCCATGGAGGAGGCGATGACGCCGTCGAGGGTCGCGCGGGCGGAGGCGAAGGGGTCGCGGGCGGGCCCGGTGCCCTCCGGCGAGGGGTAGAGCACCACACCGACCCCGTGCTCGGCCGCGGCCCGGGCGGCACCGGTGTAGACGCGGGCGAAGAACTCGTTGGTGAGCGCGGGGACCACCAGCAGCGCCGTGCGGGTGCGGCCCAGCCGCAGATTGCGCGCCGCGAGATTCGGCCGGTAGCCCAGCTCCCGTGCGGCGGTGCGCACGGCCTCGGCGGTCCGCTCGGAGACCCGGCCGCGCCACTTGTCGCCCATGACCAGCGAGACGGTGGCCTGTGACACCCCCGCGGCGCGCGCCACGTCCCGGCTGGTGACCCGCGCACGCGGCTGCCCCAGCTCCCGGACGTTCGGCCACCGCTCGTCACCGCGTGCCGCCGCCCGTCCGCGCCACGACCCCTGCTCTGTCTCCGTCACCGGTCCGCGCCCCTTTTCCCGTTCCCCGCCTGTTTCCCGCCGGCCCGCGAGTGGACCCGCGGGTTGGCGCCATGGTACGTATAACGCCGCAGGTTATACGTAAAACCCGAGGGTGTCTCGGTCAGCGAAGGTGGACAGATGATGGCGGCCGGCTACGGCGAAATGCTCAGGACGCGGCACGCGGCGCGCTTGCTCGCGGGCACGCTGGTGGGGCGGCTGCCGAGCGCCACCGCCGCCCTGGCGATCGTGCTCTTCGCCCGCGCGGAGGGCGGCAGCTACGCCCTCGCGGGCGCGCTGTCGGCCGTCTACGGCGTGGGCAACGCCATCGGCCAGCCGCTGCTGGGCCGGGCCGTGGACCTCTTCGGCCAGCCCCGTGTGATGCTGCCCTCCGCCGTGCTCTCCGCGCTCGGCATGGTGCTGTTCTGCCTGGTCGGCCTGGAACCGCTGCCGCTGGCCTACGCGGCCATGGCCGTCGCCGGATTCTTCACCCCGCCCCTGGAGGGCGGCCTGCGCGCCCTGTGGCCGGACGTCCTCAAGCGCGAGGACCGCATCCACGCCGCGTACGCGCTCGACGCGATCGCCCAGGAAGTCATGTACGCGGTCGGCCCGCTGGCCGTCACGCTGATCGTCGCCGCCTGGTCCGAGGCCGCCGCGCTGCTCGTCATCAACGCGATCGGCGTGCTCGGCGCGCTGGCCGTGGTCACCTCCCCGCCCTCCCGTAAGTGGCGCAGCGCGCCCCGTGAGGCGCACTGGCTCGGGGCGCTGCGCTCGCGCGGGCTGCTCGTCCTGCTCGGGGCGTTCTTCTTCGTCGGCTCGGCCCTCGGCTCGATATCCGTGGCGTCGGTGGCGTACGCCGACGAGCACGGCGGCGGGATGGTCTCCAGCTATCTGCTGTCCGCCCTCGGCGTCGGTGCGCTCATCGGCGGTGTCGTCTACGGCGGCCGGCAGTGGGCGGGCGAGCCCGAGCGCCGGCTGCGGGTGCTCGTCGCGGGCCTCGCGGTCTGCTATCTGCCGCTCCTGCTCGTCCCCGGCGTCTTCACCATGACCGTGTTCGCCGGTGTCGCCGGAATCTTCCTCGCGCCGTCGCTCGCCTGCGCGTTCGTCGTCGTGGACCGCCACGCCCCGCGCGGCACCGTCACCGAGGCCTTCTCCTGGCTGGTGACCGCCTTCGGCGTGGGCGCCTCGATCGGCATCGCCGTCGTCGGCCCGGCCGTGGAGCACGGCGGCTCGAAGGCCGGTTTCGCGGTCGCCGTCGGCGGCGGCGCGGTCGCGCTGCTGGTGCTCCTGGCGGCCCGGCGCTCCTTCGGACCCCCGGCCGCCGTGGCCGAAGCCGGCGTGTTGCCGGAAAATGATCGAATCGGTGCTGTCGAACCCGGTTTCAGCGCAGGGCATCAGGCGTAATGTTCAGACATGGATCGCCGCATTTTCGGGCTGGAGAACGAGTACGGCGTCACGTGCACGTTCAGGGGACAGCGCCGACTGTCACCTGACGAAGTGGCGCGCTACCTCTTCCGCCGTGTCGTTTCCTGGGGCCGCAGCAGCAATGTCTTCCTGCGGAACGGCGCCCGCCTCTATCTGGACGTGGGATCGCACCCGGAATACGCAACACCCGAGTGCGACAACGTGATCGAGCTGGTCACGCACGACAAAGCGGGCGAGCGCATTCTCGAAGGTCTGCTCGTCGACGCCGAGCGCCGCCTGCACGAGGAGGGGATCGCGGGCGACGTCTATCTGTTCAAGAACAACACCGATTCCGCCGGAAACTCCTACGGATGCCATGAGAACTACCTCGTGGCCCGGCACGGGGAGTTCTCCCGGCTGGCGGACATCCTCATCCCCTTCCTCGTCACCCGGCAGTTGCTGTGCGGGGCGGGGAAGGTGCTCCAGACCCCGCGCGGCGCGGTGTACTGCGTCAGCCAGCGTGCCGAGCACATCTGGGAAGGCGTCAGCTCCGCCACCACCCGCTCACGCCCGATCATCAACACCCGGGACGAGCCGCACGCGGACGCCGAGCGCTACCGCCGGCTGCACGTCATCGTCGGCGATTCGAACATGTCCGAGACGACCATGCTGCTGAAGGTCGGTGCCACCGATCTCGTCCTGCGCATGATCGAGGCGGGCACCGTGATGCGGGACCTGACCCTGGAGAATCCCATCAGGGCCATCCGCGAGGTCAGCCACGACACCACCGGCACCCGCAAGGTGCGCCTGGCCAGCGGCCGGGAGGCCTCCGCCCTGGAGGTCCAACAGGAGTACTACGAGAAGGCCGTGGACTTCTGCGAGCGCCGGGGCATCCGCACCGGCACGGTCGAGCGCGTCCTGGAGCTGTGGGGCCGCACGCTGGAGGCCATCCGGGACGAGGACCTGGACCGGATCTCCACCGAGATCGACTGGGTGATGAAGTACCAGCTGATCGAGAAGTACCGCGCGAAGAACAACATCACCATGTCGCATCCGCGGGTCGCCCAGATAGATCTGGCCTACCACGACATCCACCGCCGCCGGGGGTTGTACTACCTCCTGGAGCGGCGCGGCCAGGCCGCCCGGGTCTGCAACGACCTCAAGATCTTCGAGGGCAAGTCCGTGCCCCCGCAGACCACCCGGGCCCGGCTGCGCGGCGACTTCATCCGCCGCGCGCAGGAGCAGCGCCGGGACTTCACCGTCGACTGGGTGCACCTCAAGCTCAACGACCAGGCGCAGCGCACGGTGTTGTGCAAGGACCCCTTCCGGTCGGTGGACGACCGGGTGGAGAAGCTCATCGCCGGGATGTGAGCCCCGGGCGCCGCATGAAGGTTGTATGAGAGTGGTACGAGCGCGGTCGGTGCCGGGCCCCGGGGTCCGGCATTCGACCGTGTCGGGCAGGGTTGATCGACGGAGTACAAGCCGTAAAGTGGCGGGCACTGCCAAGCCACCCCCCTAGCCCGAGTTGGACTGATGCTGCAATTCCTCGGGGGCCGACCCCCGCTCTCCCGCCCGTACTCGAAGAACCCGCGTCGCTTCGCCGTCGCGTTGGCCGTGCCCGCCCTGCTCTTCGCCGCCACGGCGTGCGGGTCGGAGGACGGTGGCTCCTCCGGCGCGCAGGTGAAGGTGGAGGGGAAGTTCGGCGAGAAGCCCGAGATCTCCACCCCCAAGGACGCGAAGCCCTCCGACAAGCTCGTCGTCAAGACGATCACCGAGGGTTCGGGCGAGAAGGTGGAGAAGGGCGGCTTCGTGCGGCTCGACTTCGCCGGGCAGACCATGAAGGACAACAAGTCCCTCGGCGGCACCTGGACGACCCAGCCGGGCGCCAAGGGCCCCCGGCGCCAGATGGTGGCGCAGGTCGGCCAGCCCAGCCAGGAGATGCCCGCGAAGGTGCTGGACGAGGTGATCGGCAAGAAGGCGGGCACCCGCTTCGAGGTCGAGGGCACGGCGAAGGCGCTGATCGGTGATCAGCTCAACCCGCAGGCGGGCGTCAAGCCGGAGGACGGCCTGGTGTGGGTGATCGACGTCGTGGCGACGAAGAAGATCGACCCCAAGAGTGAGGTCAAGGGCGACCAGGCCGCCCCGGCCTCGGGCATGCCCGAGGTGAAGTACACCTCCCGGAAGGCCGCGAGCATCACCATTCCCAAGGGTGAGGAGGCGCCGACCGACCTCAAGGAGCAGGTGCTGATCAAGGGCAGCGGCCCGGAGGTCAAGGCGGGCGACGGCCTGATCGCGCAGTACACCGGTGTGAAGTGGGAGAACGGCGAGAAGTTCGACTCCTCCTGGGACCACAACGGCGCCACGGCCTTCCAGATCGGCACCGGCTCGGTCGTCCAGGGCTGGGACAAGGGACTGGTCGGCAAGCGCGTGGGGGACCGGGTCGAGCTGGTCATCCCGCCGAAGCTGGGTTACGAGGGCCAGCCGCAGAGCGGTCTCGACAAGAACACGCTGGTCTTCGTCGTGGACATCGTGGGCAAGGTCTGACCGTCCCCAGGTCGGAGATCTGCCAGAATTGCACGGTTGTCTGCAAGATTCTTTCGTAGGAGCACTTCGTGAGCATCGACAAGCCCGAGATCGACTTCCCCGAGGGTGAGCCGCCGGCCGACCTTGTGATCAAGGACATCTGGGAGGGTGACGGCGCCGTCGCCAAGGCCGGCGACTTCGTCAAGGTCCACTACGTGGGCGTGGCGTTCTCCACCGGTGAGGAGTTCGACGCGAGCTGGAACCGTGGCAACCCGCTGGAGTTCAAGCTGGGTGCCGGCCAGGTCATCGAGGGCTGGGACCAGGGCGTCCAGGGCATGAAGGTCGGCGGTCGCCGTCGGCTGACCATTCCCGCGCACCTTGCCTACGGCGACCGTGGCGCGGGCGCCGGTCTGATCGCCCCGGGCGAGACGCTGATCTTCGTCTGTGACCTGATCGCGGTCTGAGACGGTCGTAAGTGAAGGCCGAGGGCCCATGCCTCCTGGCATGGGCCCTCGGCTTTTGCCGTACGACGCGCGAGCGGTACGGTCAACGGTTGAGAGCACAAGTAGAGAGGGCGTCGATGGCGATTGCCAAGGCCGAGCGGCTGATGAACCTGGCGCTGTGCCTGTTGGGCACCCGTCGGCCGCTCAGCAAGCGGGAGTTGCGGGGCTCGATCGAGGCTTACCTCGAGGCCTTCGGGCCGGGGAACGCTGCGGCTTTCGGGCCGGGGAGTGCCGCGGCTGCCGGGCAGCCGGGGGAGTCCGGGCCGGACGCCGTCGCCGGCTCCGCATCGGGCAAGCGGTCCGGGGCGGGCAGCTCCGAGGACGCCTTCAACCGGATGTTCGAGCGCGACAAGGACGATCTGCGCGAGCTGGGTCTGATCATCGAGACCGTCGAGGGCATCGACGGGGAGATCGGCTATCTCGCCCGACGCGACAGCAACCGGCTGCCTCCGATCACTCTCGACGTCGAGGAGGCCGCCGCCCTGGGCCTGGCCGCCAAGGTCTGGCAGCAGGCCCGGCTCGCCGGTGCCGCCAGTGGCGCGCTGCAGAAGCTGCGCGCGGCCGGGATGCCGCTCGCGGAGGATGCGTACGGGAGCCAGAGCGCTCTGGAGCCGCGCATCCCCGTGCACGAGGCGGCCTTCGAGCCGCTGATGCTCGCCGCCCGTGATCGCCGGACCGTCGTCTTCGACTACCACAAGGCCAATGCCGCCCGCCCCGAGCAGCGGCACGTCGAGCCGTGGACCCTGGAGTGCTGGCGCGGCCATTGGTATCTGGCCGGCTGGGACCGCGACCGGGGTGCCGAGCGGGTCTTCAGGCTCTCCCGGATCACGGGCAAGGTCCGTTCGCGGGCCGTGCCGTTCACGGTTCCGGTGCCGGACCACGTCACGGTCCGCGAGACGGTCGAGAGCTGGTCGGGCGAGACGGCCACCCGTACCGCCCGGATCACCGTGCGGGCCGGCCATGGCTATCCGCTGCGCGCCCGCGCCACCGCCACCCGGGATCTGGGCGACGGGTGGGACGAGCTGGAGATTCCGTACGGGCACGGGCTGGACGCGTGGCTGGTGGAGTTCGGTCCCGATGTGAAGGTGCTCGAACCGGCCGAGCTGCGGGCCGACGTGCTCGACCGGCTGCGCGCCGTGGCCAAGGGCTGAAACCGGCGCACCCGAGCGGGACCAGTTCGGACCAGAGTTGACCAGAGTGGAAGGGCACGGACCGACTTCTTATGGCCGGCAACGCCATTGACCAGACCCGGCGGATGCTTTCGCTGGTGACCTATCTGCGCGAGCGCCCCGGCGCCCGTGTCACCGATGTGGCCCGCGCCTTCGGTATCACCGAGGACGAGCTGATCGGTGACCTCGACGTGCTGCCGATGTGCGGGACCAGCTTCCGCGGCGGCGACCTGCTGGACATCGACACCGACGGCGACCGCATCTGGTGGCACAACCCCGACGCCTCGGGCACCAGCACGGGCGAGCCGCTGCGGCTGGCGGCCGACGAGGCCACCGCGCTGCTGGTGGCCGCGCGCGCCGTCGCCACCCTCCCCGGGCTGCGCGAGGGCGACCGGCAGGCCCTGCTGCGCGCCACCGCCAAGCTGGAGGCCGCGGCCGGGGAGGCCGCGGGTGCCAGCTCCCGGCTGTCGGTCACCTTCGAGTCCGAGGGCGGCGTCTTCGCGGACGTCGACCGGGCCATCGCCGAGCGCCGCCGGCTGTGGCTGCGCTACTACTCGCCCGCGCGGGACGAGCTCACCGAGCGCGAGGTCGACCCGATCCGGCTGTTCGCCGTGGGCCACACCTACATGGAGGCGTGGTGCCGGCTCTCGGAGGCCCGCCGCACCTTCCGGCTCGACCGGGTCGCCGAGATCAGACTGCTCGACGAGTCCTCCGATCCGCCGCCGGTCGAGTTGCGTGATCTGTCCGAGAGCCTGGTGCAGCCCGCGGCCGAGGACCCCGAGGTGGTCGTCGAGGTCGGCCCCGGCGGGCGCTGGGTCGCCGAGTACTACCCCCACGACAGTGCCGAGGAGCTGCCCGACGGCGGTCTGCGGATCACGCTGCGCACCCCCGACCCGGCCTCGCTGCGCCGGCTGGCGCTGCGGCTCGGCCGGGACGGGCGGATCGTCTCCCCGCTCGCGCTGGCCGACAGCGCGCGGGACGCGGCCCGCGAGGCGCTCGCGGCGTACGGAGAGTAGGAGGGCGGGTCCAGGTGAAAGCGACAGGGGACGTGATGAACGTGAGGACCACGGCCGCCGCCGTCTTCAAGGCGGCCTGCCCCGACTGCCGGGGATGTTTCGAGCTGGCCGCGGGGGCGCTGCGGCTGGCGATCGGGGCCAGCCACCGGACCACCTTCTACTCCTTCACCTGCCCGGACTGCGGTTCGGCGGTCCGTAAGCCGGCCGGGGAGCGGATCGTGGAGCTGCTGACCGGCGGCGGCGTGCGGACCCTGCGGTTGCACTCGACGGTGTGACCCGCCCCGGCTGTGTGAACCGCGCCTTCCGGCCACGTCCGGGCTCTTTCCCGCCCGTTTCCCGCCCCTCTCCGGCCGGGCCCCCGCCTCCCCGCCGGTCCTTTTCCGCCCGATAGGCTCCTCCCATGCTCTGGCCCATGCTCGCCATCGCCCTCGCCTTCTGCGGCCTCGCCGTGCTGGGTGTCCTCGCCGCACGGGTGTTCGTCGAAGTGCGCCGGCTGGCCCGGCAGGTGGCGACGAGCTCACAGCGCATCACCCGCGCCGCCGAGGACCTCGAACGGGCCGCGACGCCGCTCGCCGCGCAGACCGCGCACACCCTGCGTCAGGACGGATGACCGACGGTCACCCGGCTCGCACGGCCCCTGCTGGGCGTTCGGGCCGGGCGGTAGTCTGGTCCGGATGGCCCTGAGGCGAGGCGCAGGGTCACGTACGGGAGTACGCACAGGGATTGCCCAGCGTTTACCCCTGCGCGTTACGATCGCTGACGTACGCCTGGTGGACATATGTCCGATCAGTCGGCCAGCCCCACACCCATGCCGCTTCGGTGAGAAGGTAATCGCTTATGTTCGGAAGGCTCGGCGCCCCCGAGATCATTCTCATTCTCGTCGTCATCGTCCTGCTGTTCGGTGCGAAGAAGCTTCCGGACATGGCGCGCTCCCTCGGCAAGTCCGCCCGGATCCTCAAGAGCGAGGCCAAGGCCATGAAGTCCGAGGGCCAGGACAACGCCTCCGCCCCGGCCGACCCGCCGGCCTCCACCACGCCTCGTACGATCAAGGCCGCTCCCGGTGATGTCGCCGGTGCCCGCCCGGTGACCGAGCCGAGCGACCGCACCACGCAGCACTGAGCAGTACAGACCCAGCATTGACCGAGGGATCGGGCCGGCCGTCCTTGGCGTCCGCCTGCCGCACGAGATAGGGACGTGGGTTGCTCAAGTCTGCCCGCAAGAAGGAGAAGGACCCCGAGGGGCGGATGCCGCTCGCGGAGCACCTGCGGGAACTGCGGAACCGCCTGGCGAAGGCGGTGCTGGCCATTGTCGTGGTGGCGCTCCTCGCCGCGTTCTACAACACGCAGCTCATGGACTTCCTGTCCAGCCCCGTTCCCAAGTGCCCCGACCGCGACCTGGCCCAGAGCCACGGCGGCAACTGCGCGGTCCTGACGTTCAACTCCTTGGGAGCGCCGTTCGGGACGGTGGTGAAGGTGTGCCTGCTCGCGGGCGTCACGATCTCCTCCCCGGTCTGGCTCTACCAGCTGTGGGCGTTCCTCGCCCCCGGTCTGCACAAGAACGAGAAGAAGTACACGGTCGCCTTCGTGGCGACGGCCGCCCCCCTCTTCGTCGCGGGCGCCTACCTCGCCTACCTGATCATGCCCATGAGCATGCGGGTGCTGCTCAGCATCACCCCGGAGACCGCGGCCAACACCCTCAGCCTGAACGACATCCTCGACTTCACGGTCCGGATGATCCTGGTCTTCGGCCTGGCCTTCGAGCTGCCCCTGATACTCGTCATGATGAACATGGTGGGCATGGTCTCCGGCAAGACCATGGCCACGTGGTGGCGCGGCGTCGTGATGGGCATCTTCGTCTTCGGCGCGATCGCCACCCCCAGCACCGACCCGTTCGGCATGTGCATCCTCGCCGTCCCGATCATCGTCCTGTACTTCATCGCCGTCGGGTTCTCCCTCCTCAACGACAAGCGGCGCGCCAGGAGCAACCCCGACGCCCTGCTCGACGACGACGAGGCGTCCCCGCTGGACCTCACCCCGCTGCCCCTCGGCGACTCCGAGCCGATGCCGGCCCTGCCGGGCCAGGCCGGTGAGGCGGGCGGCGAGCGGCCCGCCCGTCGCAACGGCTACGACGACGCGACCTGATCCGGGCGCGGACGGCTGACGGACACCGACGCCGCGGGGCGGCCGCCAGGACGGCGACCGCCCCGCGGCGTTCGCGCGCCCGGCGGCCGCGATACGCCGGCGGCGAGCCGCTCGGTCCGCTGCCGGGCACCGCCGGGACGGTGCCCGGCGGGCCGTGCGGCTGCCGGGAGCTCAATAAAGATCGGGTGCGCTGTCAGGGGTCCCCGGTAGGCTCGTACACAAGATGACCGACGACACCATGTCCCCTGCTGAGCGCTACGCCCTGTCCCGGGTGCGCGCCGCGGAGCAGGCCACCGCGCTCGCTCCCTTCCGCGAGATGTACGACTTCGAGCTGGACCCCTTCCAGATAGAGGCCTGCCGGGCCCTGGAAGCCGGGAAGGGAGTGCTGGTCGCGGCGCCGACCGGCTCCGGCAAGACCATCGTGGGCGAATTCGCCGTCCACCTGGCCCTGTCCCAGGGCCGCAAGTGCTTCTACACCACCCCCATCAAGGCGCTGTCGAACCAGAAGTACAGCGACCTCGTCAAGCGCTACGGCGCCGACAAGGTCGGCCTGCTCACCGGCGACAACAGCGTCAACGCCGACGCCCCGGTGCTCGTCATGACCACCGAAGTGCTGCGCAACATGCTCTACGCGGGCTCCCAGGCGCTCGCCGGCCTCGGCCACGTGGTCATGGACGAGGTGCACTACCTCTCCGACCGCTTCCGCGGCGCCGTCTGGGAAGAGGTCATCATCCACCTCCCGGATTCGGTGACCCTGGTCTCCCTGTCGGCCACCGTCTCCAACGCCGAGGAGTTCGGCGACTGGCTGGACACGGTGCGCGGCGACACCGAGGTGATCGTCTCCGAGGAGCGGCCCGTCCCCCTCTGGCAGCACGTGCTGGCCGGGCGGCGGATGTACGACCTCTTCGAGGAGGAGACCGACCACGGCGGCCGCGGTGCCGCCCGGCGCGAGGTCAACCCCGACCTGCTGCGCATGGCCCGCATGGAGAACAGCCGCACCTACAACCCGCGCGAGCGCCGCCGCGGCAAGATGGTGCGCGAGGCCGACCGCGAGCGGGAGCGCCGTCAGCGCAGCCGGATCTGGACACCCGGCCGCCCCGAGGTCATCGAGCGGCTCGACTCCGAGGGCCTGCTGCCCGCCATCACCTTCATCTTCAGCCGCGCGGGCTGCGAGGCGGCCGTGCAGCAGTGCCTGTACGCGGGCCTGCGGCTCAACGACGACGCGGCACGGGCCAGGGTCCGGGAGATCGTCGAGGAGCGCACCGCCGCCATCCCCGACGAGGACCTGCACGTCCTCGGGTACTTCGAGTGGCTGGAGGGCCTGGAGCGGGGCATCGCCGCGCACCACGCCGGCATGCTGCCGACCTTCAAGGAGGTCGTCGAGGAGCTCTTCGTCAAGGGCCTGGTCAAGGCCGTCTTCGCGACCGAGACCCTCGCCCTCGGCATCAACATGCCCGCCCGCACCGTCGTGCTGGAAAAGCTCGTCAAGTGGAACGGCGAGCAGCACGCCGACATCACCCCCGGCGAGTACACCCAGCTGACCGGCCGCGCCGGGCGGCGCGGCATCGATGTCGAGGGCCACGCGGTGGTGCTCTGGCAGCGTGCCATGGACCCCGACGCGCTCGCGGGCCTCGCCGGTACGCGCACGTACCCCCTGCGCTCCAGCTTCAAGCCGTCGTACAACATGGCGGTCAACCTGGTCTCGCAGTTCGGTCGGCATCGCTCGCGGGAGCTGCTGGAGACCTCCTTCGCCCAGTTCCAGGCCGACAAGTCGGTCGTCGGGATCTCCCGGCAGGTGCAGAAGAACGAGGAGGGCCTGGCGGGCTACCGCGAGGCCATCGAGTGCCACCTGGGCGACTTCGAGGAGTACGCGCGGCTGCGCCGCGAGCTGAAGGACCGGGAGACCGAGCTGGCCAAGCAGGGCGCCAACCAGCGCCGGGCCGCCGCCGCGGCCGCGCTGGAGAAGCTCAAGCCCGGCGACATCATCCACGTCCCCACTGGAAAGTTCGCGGGGCTGGCCCTGGTGCTGGATCCCGGTCTGCCCGCCGGGCGCACCGACCCCCGCCGCGGCTACGACCCGTACGACGGGCCGCGCCCGCTCGTCCTCACCGCCGAGCGGCAGGTCAAGCGGCTCGCCGCGATCGACTTCCCGGTGCCGGTCGAGGCGCTGGAGCGGATGCGGGTGCCCAAGTCCTTCAACCCGCGCAGCCCGCAGTCGCGCCGCGACCTGGCCTCCGCGCTGCGTACGAAGGCCGGGCACATCGAGCCCGACCGGCACCGCAAGCAGCGCTCCGCCGCCGCCGACGACACCGAGATCACCCGGCTGCGCACGGCCCTGCGCGCCCACCCCTGCCACGGTTGCAGCGAGCGGGAGGACCACGCCCGCTGGGCGGAGCGCTACCACCGACTGCAGCGCGACACCCGCCAGCTGGAGCGCCGTATCCAGGGCCGGACGAACACCATCGCCCGCACCTTCGACCGCATCTGCGCGCTGCTGACCGACCTCGGTTATCTGCGGGCCGACGAGGTGACCGACGACGGCCGTCGGCTGGCGCGGCTCTACGGCGAGCTGGACCTGCTGGCCTCCGAGTGCCTGCGCGACGGTGTCTGGGACGGCCTGGGGCCGGCCGAGCTGGCGGCATGCGCCTCGGCCCTGGTCTACGAGGCCCGCGCGGCCGACGACGCGGTGGCGCCGAAGCTGCCCACGGGCGCGGCGAAGGACGCCCTCGGCGAGATGGTCCGGATCTGGGGCCGGCTGGACGCCCTGGAGGAGGAGCACCGGATCAACCAGGCGGAGGGCGTGGGCCAGCGCGAGCCCGATCTCGGCTTCGCGTGGCCCGCGTACCGCTGGGCGTCGGGCCACGGGCTGGACGAGGTGCTCCGCGAGATCGAGATGCCCGCGGGCGACTTCGTGCGCTGGACCAAGCAGTTGATCGACGTCCTCGGACAGATCGCCGCGGCGGCCCCCCAGGGCAGCCCGGTCGCACGCAACGCCCGCAAGGCGGTCGATGGTCTGCTGCGCGGTGTCGTGGCGTACTCGTCGGTGGGCTAGGCGTCTCCGGCGCTGCGCGGCTGTGTCCTCAAATCGCCGGACGGGCTGCTTTTGGCTGAGCTCAGCCGAAACCAGCCCGTCCGGCGCTTGAGGACGCGCCCGCAGGGCGCTCCCGCCGCAGGCGGCACTCGGCTGAGGAGCCGGACACACCCTAGCCGCGCTCAGCCAACCGCTCCGCCAGCCGCACGAATTCGGGCAGGCGCAGCACCCGGTCGCCGTAGCCGGGCAGCGGCAGATGCAGGGCCGCCGTCCACCGCTCGGGGATCGCCTCGTACCCGTACACCGCCCCGGCCAGGCCGCCCGTGACCGCCGCGACGGTGTCCGTGTCGCCGCCGAGGTCGATCGCCGCGCGCAGCGCGTCCTCGAACGAAGCGGTCGTCCGCACCGCCCACAGGGCCGAGCCGAGGCAGGGCCAGACCGCGCCGTTGACCTCGGTGGCGTCCGAGGGGTGCCAGTCGGGGGCCAGGACCGTCGCCCAGCGGGCGCGGTGGTCGGGGTGGACCGCGGCGAGGGCGCCGGAATCGGCGGCCGACGGGTCGTCGCCGTCGAGCGCGACGCGCACCAGGTCGTGGAAGACGGCGGTGCCCTCCCCGGCGGCTGGGTCGCCGTGGGTGAGGGCCGAGATCCGGCGGGCCGCGTCCATGGTCGCCGCACGCCCGGCGCCCGCGAAATGGACGGCCGAGGTGGCGGCCCGCATCAGGGAGCCGTTGCCGGCAGCGCGCAGATTGATCCGGAAATGCAGGGCCGCGGCCCGGTCCCAGGGCTGACCGTTGGTGAGGACGTCCTGGGTCTGCAGCCCGATGTCCTTGGGGGAGCCCGCCGCCCACCGCTGGAAGCGCCCGAAGATATCGGGCAGGTCGAGCCCGTTCCGTTCGACGAGGGACTCACCGACGAGGACGGCCATCTGGGTGTCGTCGGTGGCCTCACCGGGATCCCAGCCGCCGCCCCCGCACATCTGCCCGCGGCCGTCGGGGAAACGGGCGGTGTACGCGCCGGGCGGCCCGAACTCGAAGGGCGCCCCGAGCGCGTCCCCGACCGCCGAACCGACGACCGCCCCGATGGCCCTGCTCCTGCGATCCATCCCGCTGACGCCCCTTCCCTCGATGATCCGGTCATCATGCCGCATGCCGAATCACGGCGTCGGGCGGTCCGGGGCCGGCCGACGGCCCTTACGCGGAGGAGTCGGGGCCGCTCCCGCCGGGGGCCGGGCCGCGCCGGCGCCGGGCCAGGGCGTACGTACCGGCGGCGGCCAGCACGGCGGCGCCGACGCCCACGCCGGCCACCGTGCCGACGCCGAAGCCGTCGTCGTCACCGTCCTCGTCGTCCTCGGCGCCCAGGGCGGACTCGCTGGTCTTGTCCCTGACCTCGTCGTAGTCCTTCGGGCCGGCGCAGAACTCGCGGTTGCCGGGGTCCATTTCGGCCACCACGGTCAGATCGACGGTGTCCACGGCCTCGCCCTGGCCGTGGTCCTTCAGCTCCACCGGATACGTACCGGGCTTGATGTCACAGAGGACCATGCCCCGCCCCGCAGCGCGGGGCGTGCCGTCCTTGCCCTCGCGGAACTCCTCCGCCTTGAGCTTGACCGGTTCGACGAAGGCAGGTGATTCGAGGGTCACATAGCCCTTGTCGTCGTCGAGCGTGGCCTCTTCGATGGTCACCACGAACTCGGCCTCGCGGCCGCGCTGGGTCGGATCGCTGGTCGAGAGGGTCCAGTAGGGGTCCTCCGCCGAGGCGCCCGCGGCGGTGGTGAGGACGAGGGCCGCGGCGGCCACGGTCGTGAGGGCTATCCGGACACGCTTCATGGGCCGAGGATATCCGTGGCCGCGGGCCGCTCCCGCGCTCAGGAGCCGGAGGCGGCTCCGCCCGCCTGCGCCGCAGCCCCTGCCTCCTGCTCCGCCTCCACCTGCTGGTTCCACTCGCGCTTCGAGGCCTGCCAGCCGTCCTCGTCGTGCCCGCGGCGCCAGTAGCCGGAGATGGACAGCCGCTCGCGCGGCACCTCGCGCTCCACGCGCAGATGGCGGCGCAGCTCCTTCACGAAGCCCGCCTCGCCGTGCACGAAGGCCTGCACATCGCCGGGCGGGAACGTGAGCGCGCGCACGGCCTCGACGAGGGCGTCGCCGACGGGCGCCGCGCCGCGGTGCAGCCAGGTGATCTCGATGCCGTCGGGCAGGGTCAGCTTCTGCTCCTCGGCCGCGTCCGCGACCTCGACGAACGCGGTGACGCGGGCGCCCGCGGGCATCCGCTCCAGAGCGGCGGCGATCGCGGGCAGCGCGCTCTCGTCACCGGCCAGCAGATGCCAGTCGGCGGTCGGGTCGGGGGAGTAGGCGCCGCCGGGGCCGAGGAAGCAGATCTCCGCGCCCGGCTGGACGCCCGCGGCCCACGGGCCGGCCAGGCCCTCGTCGCCGTGGACCACGAAGTCCACCGCCAGCTCGCGCGCGGCGGGGTCCCAGGAGCGCACGGTGTAGGTGCGGGTGCTGGGCCACTGGTCGCGGGGGAGGTCGCGGCGGATGACCTCCATGTCGAACGGCTCGGGGTAGGTGACGCCCGGGACGGGGAAGAGCAGCTTGACGTAGTGGTCGGTGTGCTCGCCCGCGGTGAAGTCACCGAGCCCGTCGCCGCCGAGGACCACGCGCACCATGTGGGGGGTCAGCCGCGCGGTGTGGATCACGCGCGCGCGGTGGAGCATCGGCTTCTTGCGAACGGGACGGTCTGCCATGGCTGTCTCCCCTGAACACTGCTAAGTAAGGTACACCTAACCTAACAGCTTCTCCGGTGGAAACCGGTGAGAGTGGGGGCCCAATGGGGGCTCAGCGGGCGAGAACGCCGACCAGTCGCTGCAAGGACCCGCCCAGCCCCCACCGCTCCGCGAGGGCGAGCAGCGCCTCCGGGTCGCGCGGGACCGACGGCAGCCTGGGGTCGAAGGGCGCCAGGGACACCTCGGAGGCGACGCGCACCACCTTCGGCGCTACCGCCAGATACGGGCGGGCCTCGTCCAGCCGCTTGCGCTGGGCCGGGGTGAGCCTGCTCGCCGGATCGTCGACCGCCGCCATGATCCCGGCCAGGTCGCCGTAGGCGGCCAGCAGCTTCGCGGCCGTCTTCTCGCCGATCCCCGGCACCCCCGGCAGCCCGTCACTGGGGTCGCCGCGCAGCAGCGCCAGGTCGGCGTAGCCGGGGCCGTCCACCCCGTACTTCTCCCGCAGCAGCGCCTCGTCCACGATCTGGAGCGTGCCGACGCCCTTGAGCGGATACAGCACCCGCACCCCGCGCCGGTCGTCGACGAGCTGATAGAGGTCGCGGTCGCCGGTGACGATGTCCACCGGGCCGCTCGCCCGCCCGGCGAGCGTGCCGATCACGTCGTCGGCCTCGAAGCCGAGCGCGCCCACGCGGGCGATGCCGAGCGCGTCCAGGACGCTGTCGATGACCGGCACCTGGGGGGAGAGGGTGTCGGGGATCTCCTCCTCGTCCGGCGCGCCGGTGAGCTCCTCCGCGACCCGGTGCGCCTTGTACGACGGGATCAGCTCGACCCGCCACTCCGGCCGCCAGTCGAAGTCCATGCAGGCCACGAGGTCGTCGGGGTGGTGGTCCTGGACGAGCCGGGCGATGAAGTCCAGCAGGCCGCGCACCGCGTTCACCGGGGTGCCGTCGGGGGCGCGGACCGAGTCCGGCACCCCGAAGTAGGCGCGGAAGTACAGGGAGGCGGTGTCGAGGAGCATCAGGCGTCGCGTCACGGGGTCGATGATGCCGCACGCCTGTGACAGCCGGTCGCAGGCCCACCGCCCGGCCCGCCCCGGCCGGGGCCGGGTGTGAGGCCGATCACTGTTCGGTTTGCGATGAATGCGCTGGGGCAGGCGCGGCACCGGAGCGGACCCCGGTCACACGTGTCCCACACGTTGCCGGGCGCGCGGACCGATACCGCGCCGCTCCACGGCCCGTCACCCGTTCACCCGGGGGCGCCCCACCGGGGGCGGCGGACCGTCATGAGTTCGACCCGAGAGGTGTATGTGTCCAGGCTGCAGGTCGAGCACTTGTACAAGGTGTTCGGCAGACGACCCGAAGCCGCCGTGAAGCGGCTCGAAAGCGGCACCAGCCGCGACGAGCTGCGCGCCGACGGCACCACCGCGGCGGTCATCGACGCCTCGTTCGACGTCGAGGCGGGTCAGATCTTCGTGGTCATGGGCCTTTCCGGATCCGGCAAGTCCACGCTGCTGCGCATGCTCAACGGGCTGCTGGAACCGACCGCCGGGCGCGTGCTCTTCGACGGTCAGGACCTGACCGCGCTGTCCCCCGCCGAGCTGCGCTCGGTCCGCTCCCGGAAGATCAGCATGGTCTTCCAGCACTTCGCGCTCTTCCCGCACCGCAGCGTGCTGGAGAACGCCGCGTACGGCCTGGAGGTCCAGGGCGTGCCCCGCGCGGAGCGCGAGAAGCGCGCCACCGAGGCCCTGGAGCTCACCGGCCTCAAGGGCTGGGAGACCTCCTGGCCCGACGAGCTGTCCGGCGGCATGCAGCAGCGCGTGGGCCTCGCCCGCGCGCTCGCCACCGACGCCGACCTGCTGCTGATGGACGAGTCCTTCAGCGCGCTCGACCCGCTGATCCGTCGCGACATGCAGGACCAGCTGCTGGAGCTGCAGACGCGGCTGAAGAAGACCATCGTCTTCATCACCCACGACCTCAACGAGGCCATGCGCCTCGGCGACCGGATCGCGGTCATGCGCGACGGCCGGATCGTGCAGAACGGCACCGCCGAGGACATCCTCGTGCGGCCCGCCAACGACTACGTCGCCTCCTTCATCCAGGACGTGGACCGCTCCCGGGTGCTCACCGCCGGATCGATCATGGACGAGCCGGGCAGTGCCCTGGCGGCCGACGGCACCACCCGTACCGCGCAGGACGTCCTCGACGCAGCGCCCGCCACGGTGGACGCCGACACCCCCGTCGCCGAGCTGTTCACCCCCTTCTCGCACAGCGGCGACGTGGTCGCCGTCACCGACGCCGACGGCACGCTGACCGGGGTCGTCACCCGCGACCGGATGCTGGCCGCGCTCGGCGAACAGCCGCGAGGCCGGCAAGCGCCCCTTGCGAAGGAGCACGGGCAGGAGGTGACCGCCGGTGCCTAGGATCAACCTCGGAGGCGGCGTCGAGAACGCCGTCGACTGGCTCCAGAACCACCTGGGCTGGCTGTTCGACTTCATCAACACCGTCCTGACCGGGATGTACGACGGTGTCGAGACCGTGCTCGGCGCGCCCCACGCGCTGCTCATGGCCGGCATCCTGGCCGTCGTCGCCTGCTGGCTGCGCGGGTTGCTCGCCGGTGTGTGCACCTTCGCCGGTATGGCGCTCATCGACTCCTTCGGCCTGTGGGACGAGGCGATGGCGACGCTGTCGCTCGTGCTCGTCGCCAGCGTCATCACCCTGCTGGCCGCCGTGCCGCTGGGCATCTGGGCGGCGCGCAGCCGCACCGTGAGCGGTGTGCTGCGGCCCGTGCTGGACGTCATGCAGACGATGCCGGCCTTCGTCTATCTGATCCCCGGCGTGATGTTCTTCTCCATCGGGCCCATCCCGGGTCTGATCGCGACGATCGTCTTCTCGATGCCGCCCGGCGTCCGGATGACCGAACTGGGCATCCGGCAGGTCGACGACGAACTCGTCGAGGCCGCCCGGGCCTTCGGCACCACCCCGCGCGACACCCTCACCCGGGTGCAGCTGCCCCTCGCCCTGCCCACGATCATGGCGGGCGTCAACCAGGTCATCATGCTGGCCCTGTCCATGGTCGTCATCGCCGGCATGGCGGGCGCGGGCGGCCTCGGCGAGTCCGTGTACGCGGCCGTCACGCAGGTCCAGATCGGTGGCGGTGTGGAGAGCGGCCTCGCCGTCGTCGTCCTCGCCATGTACCTGGACCGGATGACCGGCGCCCTGGGCCAGCGGGTCTCCCCGATCGGCCGCCGGGCCGCCGCCAAGGCCGCCGCGTCGGTGCGGGGCCTGGCCTTCCTGCGCTACCGGCCCGGCACGGCGGTCGCCACCGTCGGCGTCGTGGTCCTCGCGCTCGTCGCCGGCGGCATGAACCTCACCCACGGCGACGACCGGGAGACCACCGCGAGCGGTCCGGACGTCGGCAAGGGCAAGCAGATCAAGCTGGGCTACTTCCCCTGGGACGAGGCCGTCGCCTCCACCTACCTCTGGCAGAACATCCTGGAGGACCGGGGCTACAAGCCGACCGTCCAGCAGCTCGACCCCGGGCCGCTGTACACCGCGCTCGCCCAGGGCCAGATGGACGTGCAGTTCGACTCCTGGCTGCCCACGACCCACAAGCAGTACATGGACCGCTACCGCGACAAGCTCACCGACCTCGGCGCCTGGTACGGCCCGACGTCGCTGGAGCTGGCCGTGCCCGAGTACGTCAAGGGCGTCGACTCGCTGGAGGACCTGAAGGGCAAGGGCGGGCAGTTCGGCGGGAAGATCGTCGGTATCGAGTCCAGCGCCGGGATGATGGGCACGCTGAACGACAAGGTGATGGGCGAGTACGGCCTCGGCGGCGAGTACAAGGTGCTCTCCTCCTCCACCTCCTCGATGCTCGCCGGGCTGGACCGGGCGTACAAGAAGCAGGAACCGATCGTCACCACCCTGTGGTCCCCGCACTGGGCGTACGGGAAGTACAAGCTGAAGAAGCTCAAGGACCCCAAGGGTGCCTGGGGCAAGGGCGAGGAGATCCACGCCGTCGCCAAGAAGGACTTCGGCTCGGACTTCCCCGACGTCACCCGGTGGCTGAAGACGTTCAAGATGTCCGAGAAGGACCTCGCCTCGCTGGAGGTCGAGATCCAGAACGGCGGCAAGGGCAAGGAGAAGGAATCCGCCCGCCGCTGGATGGACAAGAACCCCGGCACGGTCGACAAGCTCGCACCGGTCGCCTCCGGCGCGGTGTCGTAACCGGTCGTCCTGCCGCCCTCGGCGGCGGGCGCCCTGCGGGCGCGTCCTCAAGCGCCGGACGGGCTGCAAATGCAGCCCGTCCGGCGACTTAGGACCAAAGCGGCTCGTACGGACGTACGGTGGGCGGATGGCCGGTCGCAGCGCCGTACGGCGCGTCGTCTCCCTCGTCCCCTCCCTCACCGAGGCCGTGGCCGCCGGTGCGCCCGAGCTGCTCGTCGGGGCCACCGACTGGTGCGAGCACCCCGCCGGGCTGGACGTCGCACGGATCGGGGGCACGAAGAACCCCGACCTGGGCCGGATCGCCGCCCTCGCGCCCGACCTCGTCATCGCCAACGAGGAGGAGAACCGCGCACCCGACCTCGGCGCGCTGCGCGCCGCCGGGCTGGAGGTGCTGGTCACCGAAGTGCGCTCGCTGGACCAGGCGTTCAGAGAGCTGGAGCGGGTCCTGGTGCGCGGCTGCGGGCTGGCCCGGCCCGGGTGGCTGGGCGACGCGGAGGACGCGTGGCGTGACGTCACCGCCCCGGCCCCGCCGCGCCGGGCGGTGGTGCCGGTGTGGCGGCGGCCGTGGATGGTCCTCGGCCGGGACACCTTCGCGGGCGACGTGCTCGCCCGGCTCGGTGTCGTCAATATCCACGCCGGGCACGGCGAGCGCTATCCGCGGATCCCGCTGGAGGAGCTGAACGCCTGCGGCGCCGACCTCGTCGTCCTGCCCGACGAGCCGTACCGCTTCAGCGCCGACGACGGCCCGGAGGCGTTCCCCGGGTTGCCGTCGGCGCTGGTCAGCGGCCGTCATCTCACCTGGTACGGGCCGTCGTTGACGCGGGCGCCGCAGGTGCTGGGAGCGGCGCTCGCAGCAGCCGGCCGCTGAACAGCCCGCGCAGCGTGCCCGCCGCCGTGACGGCCCACGCCACGACGAGCAGGGCGTAGAGCCCGACCGCCAGGCCGGTGAAGGCGGTCAGCCCGGTGTGGCGGGCGAGTCCCGCGGCACCCGTCACGCACGTGCCGACGGGGAAGGTGAAGCCCCACCAGGTCATGTGGAAGCGCAGCCCGCGCCGGAAGGCGCGGACCGTCATGGCCGTGGCGAGCGCGAGCCACAGCAGCGCGAAGCCCATCACCGCAGCGCCGTACAGCACGGCGAAGGAGGCCGCCGCGTGCGCATGGGGCGCGGCCAGGGCGCCGGGGGCCACGTCGGCGAGGTTGCCCACGGCGGTCGTCGACTGGCCCAGCGGGCCGAGCACGAGGAAGAGCGTCGGCGTCAGGACGAGGGGCAGCGGGCCGTGGTGCACGAGCCGGCCGAGGACGGCCGACAGGATGAGCAGGACGGCCAGCAGGCTCATGCCGAACAGCGCGTAGCAGCCCAGCAGCATCGCCTCCCGCCACTGCCCGGCGGGCAGCCGCGGCACCAGGGCCGGGCCGAGCGCGGCGGACACCATGGGGGCGACGACCGGCAGCAGCCACACGGGGGAGGCGGTGCCCGGCGCTGTCGAGTGCCGGGTCACCATCAGATACGGGATGCCCGCCGCGGCGGCCAGCCCGATCACCGTGCCGCCCACCCAGAGCACGACGTCGACGGCCACGGCCGCGGGTTCGCCGATGACGTCCGCCCCCACCGAGAGCGTGGCACCGCCGACGGCGAGGAGCGCCATCGCCAGGCACCCGTAGAACGGGGCGACGGCCGGGTCGGCCAGATGCCGCCTGGCCTGGTCGGCATGGCGCCCCCAGTGCGCGGCCCGCGCGACGAGGAGCACGATCAGCGCCAGCGCGGCCAGGGCCCACACCAGCTCCAGCGCCCCGCGCAGGCCGGGCACCCGCACGGGCAGCGCCGCCCCGGACGCGGCCACGATCGCGGTGCCCATCACGGCGGCATACCAGTTCGGCCCGAGGTGCCGGACCCCCGGGCGGGGCTGTGGCCGGACGAGCGGGCTGGGACGCGGGTGCGTGAGCGTGGTCATGCTTCAACGGTGGGCCCTGGCAGGGGCGGCCACCAGGGCCCACGGACCTATGAGGGCATAAGGTGGGTTTATGAGCGAGGCGGGTGCGGACAGCGGACGGTCGACGCCGAAAACCGCCGCTCCCGGCGGGATGCTCGCGCACCGGGTGCCGGACCTCGGGGCGCTGGAGCTGTTGCTCGCCGTGGCGCGGCTGGGGAGCCTCGGGCGGGCGGCGCGGGAGCTGGGCATCACCCAGCCGGCCGCCAGCAGCCGGGTGCGGACCATGGAGCGGATGCTCGGCGTCGCGCTCGTCGAGCGGTCCCCGCGCGGCTCGCGGCTGACCGACGCCGGGGTGCTCGTCACCGACTGGGCCCGGCGGATCGTGGAGGCGGCCGAGGCCTTCGATGCCGGGGCGCAGGCGCTGCGGGGTCGGCGGGACTCCCGGCTGCGGGTGGCGGCCAGCATGACCATCGCGGAGTACCTGCTGCCGGGCTGGCTGATCGCCCTGCGGACGAGGCGGCCGGGCACGGCGGTCTCGTTGTTCGCCGGGAACTCGTCGGCCGTCGCCGAGCGGCTGCTGGCCGCGGAGGCCGACCTCGGCTTCGTCGAGGGCCTGGCCGTGCCGCCCGGCCTGGACGGCGCGGTCATCGGCCACGACCGGCTCGTGGTCGTCACCGCGCCCGGTCACCCGTGGGCCCGCCGCCGCGCCCCGCTGGACGCGGCGGAACTGGCGGCGACCCCGCTGATCCTCCGCGAGCGCGGCTCGGGCACCCGGCAGGTCCTGGACGCGGCGCTGGCCGCGCACGGGGGCGTGGCGGAGCCGCTGCTGGAACTGGCCTCGACGACCGCCGCCAAGGCGGCCGTCGTCAGCGGCGCCGGGCCCTCGGTCCTCAGCGAACTGGCCGTCGGCGAGGAGCTGGCGGCCCGCCGCCTGGTGGAGATCCCGGTGCCGGGCGCCGGCCTCCGCCGTGATCTGCGCGCCGTGTGGCCCACGGGCCACCGCCCCACGGGCCCGGCGAGGGACCTGCTGGGGCTGACGCGCTGAGTCCGGCCCGCCCGGGCGCTCAGCCCCGCCGTGCCGCGGCGCGCACCAGGGCCTCGATCAGCCGCAGGTCGTCCCCGGCCTCCGGGTGCCACTGGACGCCCACCCGGAACGAATCGCCCGGGTACTCCAGGGCCTCGATCGTGCCGTCCTCCGCGTGGGCCGTCACGACGAGGCCCTCGCCGAGGCGGTCCACCGCCTGGTGGTGGTGGGTGGCCACGTCGCACTGTTCGGACAGCAGACCCCCGGTGCGGGTATCGGGCACCGGCTTGACCGGATGCGCGGTGAAGGTACCCGCCACCGGGTTGTGGTCCTCGTGTCCCACCTCGTCCGGCAGGTGCTGGACGAGCGTGCCGCCCGCGTGGACGTTCATCAGCTGCATGCCGCGGCAGATGCCGAGCACCGGTACGTCCTTCTCCAGCGCGGCGGCCAGCAGCGCCAGCTCCCAGCGGTCCCGCTCGGGCACCGGGGCGCCCGCGCGGGGGTGCGGCTCCTCGCCGTACAGCGCCGGGTCCAGGTCCTCGCCGCCGGCGAGGACCAGACCGTCGAGGCGCCGGACCACCGCGGCGGCGGTGGCCGGTTCGTCGGGCGGCAGCATGACGGCCAGGCCGCCGGCCCGCTGGACGTACCGGGGGTAGGCGGCCGGCAGCAGCGCGGCCGGCAGATCCCATGCCACCCCCCAACGGGCCTGTGTGAGATACGTGGTGACACCGATCAGCGGCCGGCTGTCCAAGGTGCTTCCTCTCCGCTCCCCGCCCGCGTCCGTACGCGGCGTTGTGATCATTCGCGTGCCAACTCTGCCTCGGCCGCTGCCAGTGCGGCGAATTCCTCCTCGGGGGCGCTCGCCACCAGCCGGTGCCGGCTGTAGAAGGCGAAGTAGCCCGCGGCCACGGCGTACACGCCGAGGGCGATGACCGCCGCGGTGACGTCCACCAGGAAGGTGGCCACCAGCGCCGAACAGGCCAGCACGAAGGCGATCGTCGAGGTGACGACGCCGCCGGGGGTGCGGTACGGGCGGGCGAGGCCGGGCTCGCGGCGGCGGAGCACGATGTGGGAGAGCGACATCAGGGCGTAGGAGATGGTGGCGCCGAAGACGGCGACGTTGAGCATGCGCGCCCCGTCCCCGCTCGCCGCGGCCAGGGCGAAGCCGAGCGCGCCGGGCACCAGCAGGCCCAGGTAGGGGGCCTTGCGACGGGAGGTGAGGGAGAGGAAGCGGGGGAGGTAGCCGGCCCGGGAGAGGGCGAAGAGCTGCCGGGAGCCGGCGTAGATGAGGGAGAAGAAGGAGGCCACGAGCCCGGCGAGCCCCGCGTAGTTGACGACGCGGCCCAGCGTGGTGGGGTGCCCCTCGTCCTGGAGGGCGGCCACCAGCGGGTTGCCCGCGTCCTTCATGGCTTCGGCGCCGCCCGCGCCCGTGGAGGCGAGGAAGGTGAGCAGGGCGAGGAGCAGCAGGATGCCCATGGCGGTGGCCATGGCGCGCGGCAGGGTGCGCGCGGGGTCCTTGGTCTCCTCGGCGGCCAGCGGCACACCCTCGACGCCCAGGAAGAACCACATGCCGAACGGGAACGCCGCCCAGATGCCCAGCAGCCCGAACGGCAGCCAGGAGGAGGCACCGAACGCGTCCGCGTCGACGGGGATGTCATGCAGCCGCGCGGCGTCGAAGTCGGTGAACGCGCCGACCGCGAAGACCAGCAGCGCGGCGACCGCGATGCCGGTGACCACGAAGCTGAAGCGCAGGGCCTCGCCGACGCCCCACAGATGGATGCCGATGAAGAGGACGAAGCAGGCCAGGTACACCGGCCAGCCGGAGGTCAGGCCGAACAGGTGCAGCGACTCGACGTAGTCGCCGATGAAGAGGGAGATCGCGGCGGGCGCGAGGACGTACTCGATGAGGATCGCGGTCCCGGTGAGGAAGCCGCCCCAGGGGCCGAGCGCGCGGCGGGCGAAGCCGTAGCCGCCGCCGGCGGTGGGCAGGATGGACGCCAGCTCGGCGAGCGCGAAGACCATGCAGGTGTACATCAGGCCCATCAGGACCGCGGCGATGGCGAGTCCGCCGAAGCCGCCCTGCGCGAGCCCGAAGTTCCAGCCGGAGAAGTCGCCGGAGACGACGTAGGCCACGCCCAGACCGGTGAGCAGCAGGGGGCCGGCGCTGCCCCGGCGCAGGGTGCGTTTGTCCAGATACGCCTGCGAGTCGGAGCCCTCCCCGGACGGGGCGGCCGGCGGTGCGCTGGGTGACTCCGTGCGATCGGCCATGAGCCGCTCCTGCCTCGGGGGTAAAGGTTTTGCGCCATACCTTTGCCGTGGCGTCGGCGGAAAAGCAACCCCCTTGCGTAAAACGCTGGTTACCAGCGCGTTACTCAGCCGAGAAATCCCCGCAGAAGGGCCGCAGTGCCACAGCAGTGCTCCCGCATCACCTCGCGCGCCCCGTCCGCGTCCCCGTCGAGGACCGCCTCGACGAGTGCGGTGTGCTGAGCCTGGGAGTGCTCCAGGTTCCGCACCAGCAGGGGAATGCAGTCCAGCAGGTCGTTGACGGACGCCCGGACCGCGGCGTACTGGGCGGCGAGGGACGGGGAGCCGGACAGTTCGGCGAGGGTCAGATGCAGCATCGTGTCCAGCCGGCGGTAGTCGGCGAGCGGCGCGTCATGGGTGGCGGCCAGCGCCCCGCGCAGCCGGGCGGCCTGCTCCTCCGTCAGCCCGTGCGCGGCGCACAGCCCGGCCGCGCCCACCTCCAGGACCTCGCGGAAGCGCAGCGTGTCCTCGACGTCCACCGTCGCCACCCGCCGCCGCAGCTCCTCGGCGCCGGTCGCCGCCGGCGCCGCCGCGCGGTCGAGGACGAACGTGCCGCCGTACCGGCCGCGCCGGCTCTCCACCAGCCCCTGGTCCTGGAGCACCTTCAGCACCTCGCGCAGCGTCACCCGGCTGATCTGGAGCCGCTCGGCCAATTCGCGCTCGGCGGGCAGCCGTTCGCCGTGCGCGACCAGGCCCAGCCGCACGATCTGGAGTATCTGCTCCAGGGCCTCCTCGAAGCCGTTGCCCGCGCGGACCGGCCGCAGCACCGGCGCCAGCCGATCCGTACCGCTTCCGCCCATCGCTTCCATCGAGTTCATGAAGCCCCTTCCCAATCAATGGTCTACGGGCCTACCTTAAGACCTCCGGTCGCACCGACAGGAGGCAACACTGTGGCAGACCGCACGCCCCCGCTCGCCGTCGAGGAGCTGCGCATGCTCGTCGACCGCGGGGAGATCGACACTGTCGTCCTCGCCTTCACCGATATGCAAGGAAGGCTCCAGGGCAAGCGGTTCGCGGCCCGGTACTTCCTCGATCAGGTCCTCGAGCACGGCACCGAGGGGTGCAACTACCTCCTCGCCGTGGACGTCGACCTCAACACCGTCGCCGGCTACACCATGTCGTCCTGGGAGCGCGGCTACGGCGACTTCGCCATGCACGCCGACAGCGCCACCCTGCGCCTCGCCCCCTGGAACCCCGGCACCGCGCTCGTCACCGCCGACCTCGCCTGGCACGACGGCTCCCCCGTCCTCGCCTCGCCCCGGCAGATCCTGCGCGGCCAGCTCGACCGGCTCGCCGAACGCGGCTGGAGCGCCTACGCGGGCACCGAGCTGGAGTTCATCCTCTTCAAGGACACCTACGAGGAGGCGTGGGGCCGCGGCTACCGCGACATGACCCCCGCCAACCAGTACAACGCCGACTACTCCGTGCTCGGCACCGGCCGCGTCGAGCCGCTGCTGCGCCGCATCCGCAACGAGATGGGCGCGGCCGGCATGACGGTGGAGTCCGCGAAGGGCGAGTGCAATCTCGGCCAGCACGAGATCGTCTTCGTCTACGACGACGCCCTGACCACCTGCGACCAGCACTCCGTCTACAAGACCGGGGCCAAGGAGATCGCCGCCCAGGAGGGCATGGCACTCACCTTCATGGCCAAGTACGACGAGCGCGAGGGCAACTCCTGCCACATCCACCTCTCGCTGCGCGACGAGACCGGGGCGTTCGTGCTCGCCGACGACGACGGCCCGTACGGCATGTCGAAGACGATGCGCCACTTCCTCGCCGGACAGCTCGCCGCCCTGCGCGACTTCACCCTGCTCTACGCGCCCAACATCAACTCCTACAAGCGCTTCCGCCCGGGCTCCTTCGCGCCCACCGCCGTCGCCTGGGGCCCGGACAACCGCACCTGCGCCCTGCGCGTCGTCGGCCACGGCCCCTCGCACCGCTTCGAGAACCGGCTGCCCGGCGGTGATGTGAACCCCTACCTCGCCGTCGCGGGCATGGTCGCCGCCGGTCTGTACGGCGTCGAGAACGAGCTGGAGCTGCCCGAGGCCTGTACCGGCAACGCCTACACCGGCGACGCCGCCCACGTGCCGACGACGCTGCGCGAGGCCGCCGAACTGTGGGGGAACAGCCCCATAGCGCGCGCCGCGTTCGGCGACGAGGTGGTCGAGCACTACCTGCACATGGCGCGCGTCGAGCAGCAGGCCTACGACGCGGCCGTCACGGACTGGGAACGGTTCCGCTCCTTCGAGCGGATGTAAGGACGCGCGTGAGCGACGAACGCGAGGCGGCGGGTCGCGGACGACAACGAGCCCGCGCTTTCGCCGAGCGGCCGGAGAAGCGAACAAACAGGAGCTGTACGTTGCACGAGATCATCAACCCGGCGACCGAAGAGGTCATCGCCACCGTTTCGGCCAGTACCCCCCAGGACGTCGACGCCGCCGTCGCCCGGGCAAGTGCCGCCCAGCGGGCGTGGGCGGCACTCGCCCCCGGCGACCGGGCCCGGCAGCTGCGCCGCTTCGCCGCCGTCGTCGACCAGCACATCGAGGAGCTGGCGCTGCTGGAGGTCCGCGAAGCCGGCCACCCCATCGGCAACGCCCGCTGGGAGGCGGGCAACGTCCGTGACCTGCTCGACTACGCCGCGGGCGGCGTCGAGCGGCTCACCGGCAGCCAGATCCCCGTCGCCGGCGGGCTGAACGTCACCTTCCACGAACCGCTCGGCGTCATCGCCGTCATCGCCCCGTGGAACTTCCCGATGCCCATCGCCGCCTGGGGCCTCGCCCCCGCGCTCGCCGCGGGCAACGCCGTCCTCCTCAAGCCCGCCGAGACCACCCCGCTCACCGCCCTGCGGCTGGCCGAACTCGCACTGGCGGCCGGGCTGCCCGAGGGCCTCTTCCAGGTCCTCCCGGGAGACGGGCCCGTCGTGGGTGACGCCCTCGTGGAGCACCCCGGCATCGCCAAGGTCGTCTTCACCGGCTCCACCGCCGTCGGCAAACAGATCATGGCCAAGTGCGCGGCGAACGTGAAGCGCGTGACCCTCGAACTCGGCGGCAAGAACCCCAACATCGTCTTCGCCGACGCCGACATCGAGCAGGCGGCCGCGAGCGCCCCCGGCTCGTTCCTCGACAACACCGGCCAGGACTGCTGCGCCCGCAGCCGCATCCTCGTGCAGCGGAGCGTCTACGACCGCTTCATGGAACTGCTGGAGCCCGCGGTCAAGGCCTTCGTGGTCGGCGACCCCACCGACCCGGCCACCCAGATGGGCCCGCTCGTCTCGGCCGCGCACCGCGAACGCGTACGGTCCTTCGTCCCCGAGTCCGCGCCCGCGGCCATCCGCGGCGAGGCCCCCGCGGGCAAGGGCTTCTGGTACCCGGCAACCGTCCTCACCGGATCACCCGACGACCGCGCGGCCACCGAGGAGGTCTTCGGGCCCGTGGCCGTGGTGCTGCCCTTCGAGGACGAGGCGGACGCGGTACGGATCGCCAACGCCACCCCCTACGGGCTGTCCGGATCGATCTGGACCCGCGACCTCGGCCGGGCCGTCCGGGTGTCGCGGGGTGTCGCCGCGGGCAACCTCTCCGTCAACTCCCACAGCAGCGTCCGCTACTGGACGCCGTTCGGCGGCTTCAAGCAGTCCGGCCTCGGCCGGGAACTGGGGCCCGACGCCCTGGCCGCCTTCACCGAGACCAAGAACGTGTTCCTGAGCACCTAGGCCTGTCCGGCGGAACTCGCGGCTCACGACACCCGGCCACGCGCCCGCACCGAACACCGCTCGCTGATCCACGAACGTCCGCGGGGAAGGCCCCGGGCCGGAACCGCCGGGCTTACGGGACGGCCACATCGGCGGCCGTCCCGGAGCGCCCCCTCCTTTGGCCCCCACTCCTCCCCACGCACCGCCCCAACCGCTGCCCCAGCCAGAGAAAGGCCACTGCCTTGACCGACCAGACCCCCGTCTGCCGCCGACTCGTCGGCCGCACCGCCGTCATCACCGGAGCCGGCAGCGGCATCGGCCTGGCCACTGCCCGACGGCTCGCCTCCGAGGGCGCCAACGTCGTCTGCGCCGACATCGACGAGACCGCCGGCAAGGCGGCCGCCATCGAGGTCGGCGGTCTCTTCGTCAAGGTGGACGTGACCGACCCCGAGGAGGTCGAGGCGCTCTTCAAGACCGCCTTCGACACCTACGGCTCGGTCGACATCGCCTTCAACAACGCCGGCATCTCACCGCCCGACGACGACTCCATCCTCACCACCGGCCTTGACGCCTGGAAGCGCGTCCAGGAGGTCAACCTGACCTCCGTCTACCTCTGCTGCAAGGCGGCGCTGCCCTATATGCAGCGCCAGGGCAAGGGCTCCATCATCAACACCGCCTCCTTCGTCGCCCGGATGGGCGCCGCCACCTCGCAGATCAGCTACACCGCCTCCAAGGGCGGCGTGCTCGCCATGTCCCGCGAGCTGGGCGTGCAGTTCGCCCGCGAGGGCATCCGCGTCAACGCCCTGTGCCCGGGGCCGGTCAACACCCCGCTGCTCAAGGAGCTCTTCGCCAAGGACCCCGAGCGGGCCGCGCGCCGGCTGGTGCACGTGCCGGTGGGCCGGTTCGCCGAGCCCGACGAGATCGCCGCCGCCGTGGCCTTCCTCGCGAGCGACGACTCCTCCTTCGTGAACGCCGCCGACTTCCTCGTCGACGGAGGCATCGCGGGCGCGTACGTCACCCCGCTGTAAGGTCCATGATCAGTACCGGGACCGGCCGCCCGGCCGGTCCCGGTGTGTCCTGCCCCCATGCGCCAATGAGGACGTATGCGTAACAAGCACGCCATAGTCATCGGTCTCGCGATCACCGCGGCCCTCACCGCCTCGGTGCCCGCCACCGCCGCGGCCCCCGCCGCCGCGCCCCGGTCGCACTGCCCGCAGCTCGACAAGAACATCACATGGTTCGGCGACAACCGCGCCAAGCTCCAGAAGATGATCGACGAGCGCGGCACCTGCTCGGGCAAGGGCGGCCCCCGCCCCGTCGCCGCCTTCGACTGGGACAACACGGTCGTCAAGAACGACATCACCGATGCCACGCTCGCCTGGGCCCTCAAGCACGACAGGATCCTGCGGCCGAAGAGCTGGAAGGACACCAGCGTCTGGCTCACCCCGGCCGCCGACAAGGCGCTCACCAAGGCGTGCGGCACGTCCGTACCGGTCGGCAAACCGCTGCGCACCTCGAAGAACACCGCCTGCGCCGACGAGATCTTCGAGATCCGTGAGAAGTCGCAGACCATGGCCGGTGCGGCGGCCTTCGCCGGCGACTGGAACCACCGGCGCACGGTTCCCGCGTACGCCTGGATCCCGCAGCTGTTCAGCGGCCACACCCCGGCCGCGCTGACGCGCTTCGCCAAGAAGGCGCGCGCCGAGCAGCTCGCCGCGCCCATCGGGGCCAAGCAGACCGTCGGCACGCACACCATCGCCGGCTACGTCCGCTACTACGACCAGCAGAAGGACCTGATCCGTACGCTCAAGGCGGCCGGCTTCGACGTCTACATCGTCTCCGCCTCCTCCGAGCCGATCGCCGAGGCGTGGTCCAGCGGTGTCGGTCTCGACCGCAAGCACACCATCGGCATCCGCAGCGTCCTCGACCGCGGCCGCCTCACCCCCGGGATCAAGGGCTGCGGCGGCGTCGCGGACGGCCCCGGCGGGGCGCTCCCGTACATGGACGGCAAGCGCTGCATGATCAACCAGGAGATCTTCAAGATCAAGGGCGCCAAGGCCTGGAAGCAGCAGGACCACGCGCACCGCATCGCGCTCGGCGCCGGTGACGCCGATACCGATGTGACGTTCGTGAACGACGCGACCGGCGCCCACGTCGCCATCAACCGCAACAAGGCCGAGCTGATGTGCCGCGCCTTCGACAACGCGGACGGCCGCTGGGTGGCCAACCCGATGTTCATCGAGCCCATGCCGCGCAAGTCCGGCAGCTACCCGTGCGCGACCGTCGGCGCCACGAACGAGGACGGCACCCACGGCCCGGTCCGCCGCGCCGACGGCTCGGTCATCCCCGACCAGCTGGACCTCGCGTACTGAGCGGGAGCGGACAACAGCGGGAGCGGACAACGAGGAGAGGGGGCCGGCGTCGATCGACGCCGGCCCCCTCTCCCGCACCGGCCCTCAGACGAAGGTGCGGCCCTCACCCCGGTAGGTGGGGACGCTCCCCACCACCCGGTCACCGTCGACGAGCCGCAGCAGCGCGAAGCGCTCGCACAGCTCCCCGGCCTTCGCGTGCCGGAACCACACCTTGTCGCCCACCAGCAGATCGTCGGCGGGCTGCCCGATCAGCGGCGTCTGCACCTCGCCCGCGCCCTCCCGCCCGTCGAGGCGCAGCCCCGCCGGCAGATACGGCACCGGCAACCGGTCCGCGCCCGCGGCCCCCGACGCCGGAAAGCCGCCGCCCAGCACGGTCACCACCCCCACCCCCGGGCGGCGCACCACCGGCAGGGCGAACAGCGCCGCGGGCCGGCCCCGGAAGGACGTGTAGTGGTCGAACAACCGCGGCGCGTACAGCGCCGACCCGGCCGCCACCTCCGTGACCGCCGCCTCCGCCGCGGTGTGCTGCACGCTGCCCGAGCCACCGCCGTTGACGAACTCCAGCTCCGCCACGGCCCGCACCGCCCGCACTGCCTCGGCCCGACGGACCGCCAGCTCCCTGCGCGCCGCCGTCTGCATCAGCCGGACCGCCCGCGACCGCACCGGCCGCCCCGCGACCGCGTCACCGACACCCGCCACATGCGCCTCGTACGCCATCAACCCCACCAGCCGGAACCCCGGCCGACGGTCGATCAGCCGGGCCAGCTCAGCCAGCGCCCCCGGCTCCCACAGCGGCGAGCGCAGCGCACCGATCCGCACCCTGCCGCCCAGTAATCGCAGCGAGGTGTCCAACTCCAGGCACACCCGCACCTCTTCGGTCCGGCCCAGCCCCGCCCGCGCCGCGTCGATCAGCGCCAGCTGCGCCGGATCGTCCACCATCACCGTGACCGCGCCCGCCAGCTTGGCGTCCGAGACCAGCTCGGCGAAGCCCTCCCGATCGGCCGACGGATACGCCAACAACACGTCGTCGAAGCCGGAACGCGCCAGCCATAGCGACTCCGCCAACGTATGGCTCATCACCCCCGCGAAACCCTCGCGCGCCAGCACCCGCTCCAGCAGCGCCCGGCAGCGCACCGACTTGCTCGCCACCCGGACGGGCTTGCCCCGCGCCCGCCGCACCAGATCCCCGGCATTGGCGTCGAACGCCTCGAGGTCGACCACGGCCAGCGGCGCGTCCAGATGGGCCGTCGCCCGGTCGTAGCGGACCCGGTCGGCGGCGGAACCGACGGTGTGAGCAGCCATGGCGGGCAGCCTGCCAGAGGGAATCACCCCTGAACAGAGGGCCGGTACGGGCGAATGGCCCGTGCGGCTCCCCGCCCCGTAGAGTGTCCGCGCACGCCACGGCCACCCGCCGGTGGCGGGTTGTACGGATTCGAACCGGCCTGTCCCGAAGGGCGATCGGGCGGTATGGCGAGCCGGCTCGCGAGGGGGAGCGCAAGTTGAGCACCGAAGCGGACCCCAGGCTGCCGTCCGCCCCCCTCGCCCGGACCCCCCTGCCCACCATGGCGCCGGACGCATGGCAGGTCCCGCCGTGGGGCCGCGAAGACACCGAGCCCGGCGACCCCCGCAGACGGCCCGGGCGCACCGCCGCGGCCGTCGCGTGCGCGGTACTCGGCCTCGGCCTCATCGGCGGCGCCGTCGCCGGCACCTGGCTCACCGCACCGGGGGAGCGAAGCGCCGCCGAAACCGTCTACGCGCGCGGCGCCGGCCTCTGGCGGACCGTACCCGTGGACACCCTCTTTCCCCGCACCCTGCACAGCGCCAATGCCGGGCCCGGGGGCGCGGCCCGCCACTGGACCCGCATCGGCGTCGCCGCCGACGCCGACTGCGTGGGCGCCTTCGACCCCCTGCTGGCCAGGGCGTTGGCACCGGTCGGCTGCAAGCGGCTACTGCGGGCCGCGTACACCGACGCCACATCGACCCGCGTGACCACCGTCGGCCTGCTCGTCACCGACGCCGACGCCACCGGCATGCGCGCCCTGCGCAAGCGGTTCACCGACGAACGCCTCGGCGAGCGCCCGGATCTGATGCCCCGCCCGTACGCGCCCAAGGGCACCGCCGCCGAACACTTCGGCGACGCGCAGCGCGCCAGCTGGCGCATCAGCGTCCTCACCGACATCCCGGCCGTCGTCTACGCCGTGACCGGCTTCGCCGACGCCCGCACGGGCATCCCGCCCCAGCCGGCCGAACAGGCGATCCGCCCCGACGCGACCACCGCCCCCGCCCAGGCCGGCCTCGGCCACGACGCGAACACCCTCGCCGACCGGCTGGAACAAGGCGTCCGACAGGCCGCGACACGACCTCAGGAGACGTCCCGATGACGGTGCGCAAGGGCGCACGCCGCGCCGTCACCGCGCTGGCCGCCGCCGCTCTCGTCGCCCTGCCCGCCGGGCCCGCGCGGGCCGACACCATACGTGCCCAGGAGTGGGCCCTCGACGCCCTGCGCACCCAGGACGCGTGGAAGACGACGAAGGGCGCGGGGATCACCGTCGCGGTTCTCGACACCGGTGTCGACGAGGGACACCCCGACCTCGCGGGCCAAGTCCTGCCCGGCGAGGACCTCGTCGGCTTCGGCGCCCGGCGGGGCGACCGGGCGTGGGCCCGGCACGGGACCGCCATGGCGGGCATCATCGCCGGGCGCGGCCACGGCGACGACAACGCCGACGGCGTCCTCGGCACCGCCCCGGAAGCGAAGATCCTGCCGGTCCGGGTGATCCTGGAGGACAAGGACCCGGCCCGCCCCCGGGCCCGCACCGCACGCGGCGGCGCCCTCGCGGACGGCATCCGCTGGGCCGCCGACCACGGCGCCGACGTGATCAACCTGTCCCTCGGCGACGACAGCGACTCCGCGCACCCCGAACCGCGCGAGGACGCCGCCGTCCGGTACGCCCTGAGCAAGGGCGCCGTCGTCGTCGCCTCCGCCGGCAACGGCGGTGAGCACGGCGACCACGTCTCCTACCCCGCCGCCTACCCCGGTGTGATCGCCGTGGCCGCCGTCGACCGCTACGGCAGCCGCGCCGCGTTCTCCACCCGCCGCTGGTACGCGACCGTCAGCGCGCCCGGCGTCGACGTCGTCATCGCCGACCCCGACCGCCGCTACTACGAGGGCTGGGGCACGAGCGCCGCCGCCGCGTTCGTCTCGGGCGCCGTGGCGCTCGTCCGCGCCGCGCACCCGGGCCTGAGCCCTGCCCAGATCCGCGGCCTGCTCACGTCCACGGCCCGGGACACCCCGCGGGGCGGCCGCTCGGACGCGGTGGGCGCGGGGCTGGTCGACCCGGCCGCGGCGATTGCGCGGGGTTCGCGTCTGCGTCCCTCGGGGAGCGGGCCGCGTGTCGCACGCGACTACACGGGCCGGTACTTCGGGCCCGGCCCGCGTGCGGAAGACGATTCCGCCGGCCCCGGCATCGGTCTGCCGGCCTGGGGGGCCGGCGCGGCCGGGGTCGCGCTGCTCGTCGCAGCGGTGGTGCTTTGGCGTGGAGCCCGCCGCGCAGCGGCAACGGCGCAGCACAAGGCAAACCCCCCGGGGGGACCCGCAGAGGCCCACATCCCCGGCCGGTAGGCTCAAACCGTGGAGCGAAAGAACATCCCGGACCCCGGTTTCTCCGACGACAACGGCTCCGCCGACCCCGCCCTCGCGGCGGCGCTCGCCGCCTGGTCGGCCGATCCTTCCGCCGACGACGCCGAGGCCGGCGTCCTTGTCGCCTTGCGAGCCGCACGGCTGCTCGTGCCGGTGGTCGCGGTGCTGGGGGAGGTGGAGACCGGGCCGGACGGGCTGCGGCGCGAGAAGACCAGTGACATGGCCGTGCCGACGCTCCAGGCGCCGGACGGCCGCAAGGCGTTGCCCGCGTTCACCTCCATCGAGACCCTGGCCCGCTGGCGCGCGGACGCGCGCCCCGTGGCCGTGCCCCTGCACCAGGCGCTCCAGGCGGCCGCCCACGAGAAGGCGGACACGATCGTGCTGGATCTCGCGGGGCCCGTGCCGTACCAGCTGACGGGCCCGGCCCTGCTGGCGCTGGCGGAGGGGCGGGAGAGCACGGACCCGTCGGCCGACCCGGCCGTCACCGACGCCCTGCGGTCCGTGCTGGCCGGCGAGGCGGGCGTGCTCCGCGCGCACCTGGCGCCCTCGGAGGACGCCGACGGCACCCTGGCGCTCGCGCTGGCCGACGGCGCCGTCCCCGCCGAGGTGGTCCGGAAGGTCGCGGAGGCCCTCGCGGCGGACGACGTGCTGCGGGCCCGGCTCGTCAAGGGGCTGGACCTCGCTCTGCTGCCGCCCGGGGCGGCGGTCCCCGGGGAGCCGCTCTTCAGCCGCTGATCCCCTGCGGGCCGCTCCGCACGGATTCGTGGGTCCGGCGGGCCTTCGGCCACCGGCCGTCTGTGCCGCCTACGGCGGCGGCGCCCTGCGGGCGCGTCCTCAAACGCCGGACGGGCTGGTTTTGGCTGAGCTCAGCCACCAAGCCCGTCCGGCGATTGAGGACACCGCCGCGCAGCGGAGGTGCGCATCGGCCAGGCCCAGGCCCAGGCGCCAGCCGCGCCGGCCGCGAAGCCGACAGGCGCTCCGCCGGAGACCGTCCGACAATGCGAGGACAGTCCACGAGATCCCCGGGAGGACGCCATGGACGCCGTGAAACTGGGATCACTACGGCTCGACCGGCTCGACCCCGTGCAGAAACGGACCGTCGCGGCCGAATTCCTCGGGACCCTGCTGCTGGTCTTCTTCGCCGTCGGATCCGCGGTCCTCGCGGCCGATTACATCGGCGTGCTCGGCATCGCTCTGGCCTTCGGATTCACTCTTCTGGCCCTGGCGTACGCCCTGGGGCCCATATCGGGCTGTCACGTCAACCCGGCGGTCACGCTCGGCCTGCTGCTGGAGGGGCGGATCAGCCGGCGTACGGCGCTGGAGTACTGGATCGCGCAGCTTCTCGGCGGCATCGTGGGGGCGGCGCTGCTGTTCCTGCTGGCCAAGCAGGTGCCGGGGTTGCAGACGGACGGTGCCTTCGGCAGCAACGGCTTCGCCGACCGGTCGGCCGTGCACCTCAACACCGGCGGCGCGTTCCTTGCGGAGGTCGTGATGACCTTCCTGCTGGTCCTCGTCGTCCTGTCGGTGACCCACAAGGTCGCCGTCGTGGGCTTCGACGGGCTGCCGATCGGCTTGGCGCTCGCCGTGGTCCACCTGGTGGGCATCCCGCTGACCGGCACGTCCGTGAACCCGGCGCGCAGCCTGGGTCCGGCCCTCTTCGCGGGCGGCGGAGCGCTCTCCCAGCTGTGGCTGTTCCTCGTCGCCCCGCCGATCGGGGCCGCGCTCGCGGCCTTCGCGCACCGGGTCACCCACCCCCGCATGGGGCCTGCCCACCTCGCGGACGAGCTCTCCACGGAGCCCCGCCCGGCGGCCTGAGACCGCCGGGACCGGGGACAGGCCCTAGCCGAAGACCGGGCCGGTGTACTGCTCGCCCGGGCCCTTGCCCGGCTCGTCCGGCACGACGGAGGCCTCGCGGAAGGCCAGCTGGAGCGACTTCAGACCGTCGCGCAGCGGTCCGGCGTGGAAGTTGCTGACCTCGGTGGCGCTGGCGGTGACCAGCCCGGCGAGGGCGGTGATCAGCTTTCGGGCCTCGTCCAGGTCCTTGTGGTGCTCGCCCTCCTCGGCGAGGCCCAGGTTGACCGCCGCCGAGCTCATCAGGTGCACCGCGACCGTCGTGATCACCTCGACCGCGGGCACGTCCGCGATGTCACGGGTCATGCTGTCGAAGTCCGGCGCCCCTTCGGAGGGGGCCGAGGGGCCCGACGGAGTGGACTCGGGGGTGGCGTCGCTCATCGTTGCTCTTCCGCTTCGGGTCCGGCCGCTCGTACGGGATCGACGTACGAGTCCTGGTGCCGGACGTTTCTCGTGCCGGACGATGTGTCCCGGCCGATGGGCTCCAGCCTAGGGCCCGGGCTCGCGTCCGCCCGAGTGGGGACCGGGCCGGGTCACTGCTATGCTGGGTATCGACCGGCTGGACACTTGCGTGCCCGGCCCACAAGTGGAGGCTCCGATCTCCCACCTCGCACGGCCCTCGGGTCGGCAGGTCTCCGGTCAGGTGACGCCCATCGTTCCGTACGGACGATGTGGAATTGCCCGATGCGCCTCGCGGTTGACCGTGGCGGTGCTCCCGGTGTTTGAGGAGCCCCTGCCTGTGTCCCGTCCGGGGCGTTTTTTGCGTCACGAGCACGACGCGGGGGTCATCCCGAAACAGACGTTACGCGGCTGTCCGCCAGACAACCGTGTGGTGCTACCTAGGAGGCCCCATCAGCACCGAGCCCCGCATCAACGACCGGATTCGCGTCCCCGAGGTGCGACTCGTCGGTCCGAGCGGCGAGCAGGTGGGCATTGTGCCGCTCGCCAAGGCCCTTGAGCTCGCGCAGGAGTACGACCTCGACCTGGTCGAGGTCGCCGCTTCCGCCAGGCCGCCGGTCTGCAAGCTCATGGACTACGGCAAGTTCAAGTACGAGTCGGCCATGAAGGCCCGTGAGGCGCGCAAGAACCAGGCGCACACGGTCATCAAGGAGATGAAGCTCCGGCCGAAGATCGACCCGCACGACTATGACACCAAGAAGGGTCACGTCGTCCGGTTCCTCAAGCAGGGCGACAAGGTCAAGATCACGATCATGTTCCGTGGTCGCGAGCAGTCCCGGCCGGAGCTCGGCTTCCGGCTGCTGCAGCGGCTGGCGTCGGACGTGGAGGAGCTCGGCTTCATCGAGTCGAATCCGAAGCAGGACGGCCGCAACATGATCATGGTTCTCGGCCCGCACAAGAAGAAGACCGAGGCGATGGCCGAGGCGCGTGAACTCGCCGAAGCCCGTAAGGCGGAGCGCCGCGGCGTCGGCCACGCGGACGAGGCCGAGACCCCCGCCGAGGAGGGCACCGCTGTCGCGGAGCCTTCCGAGGACGAGTCCGCCGAGGCGTGATCCCAGGGGCCTGTGCCCCGGATCGACACCCGGGGCAGCCGCCCCGGGCAACCGAACACAGCTGATGCTTCCGTGCGCCCGCTCGCGGGCCGGGGAGTGCCACCGACGAGGAGATACGGCGCATGCCGAAGAACAAGACGCACTCCGGTGCCAGCAAGCGCTTCAAGATCACTGGCTCCGGCAAGGTCATGCGTGAGCGCGCCGGCAAGCGCCACCTGCTCGAGCACAAGTCGTCCAAGCTGACGCGCCGCCTCACCGGCACCGTCGAGTTGGCCCCGGGCGACGCCAAGAAGATCAAGAAGCTTCTCGGCAAGTGACGCTTCGCACCCCGCGTCCGCGGGGTGCGCGTCGGACCGGGACCTATTCGAATTCGGGCCGCGTGAGAACGCACCGCGGCCCCGCTACAAGGAGTTAACAAGTGGCACGCGTCAAGCGGGCAGTCAACGCCCACAAGAAGCGCCGGGCGATCCTCGAGGCGGCCAAGGGCTACCGCGGTCAGCGGTCGCGCCTGTACCGCAAGGCCAAGGAGCAGGTCACCCACTCCCTGGTCTACAACTACAACGACCGCAAGAAGCGCAAGGGCGACTTCCGTCAGCTGTGGATCCAGCGCATCAACGCCGCTGCCCGCCAGAACGGCATGACGTACAACCGCCTCATCCAGGGTCTGAAGGCCGCCAACATCGAGGTGGACCGCAAGATCCTGGCCGAGCTCGCGGTCAACGACATGAACGCGTTCGCCGCGCTCGTCGAGGTCGCGCAGAAGGCTCTGCCGGCCGACGTCAACGCCCCGAAGGCCGCCGCCTGATCCGGCGCCCCAAGGCAGTCGATCGGACCCGTAGGCCCCGCGGCCTGCGGGTCCATCGTTTTTCCGCCGTCGCGCCTCTTTCTCCGCCTTCCTCTCGTGACCACGAAGTGAGCCGCCGCCCATGGGCACCCCCGAGCTGATCTCCCCGCGCTCCCCCCGCGTCATCGCCGCCCGTCGGCTGGCCAAGCGCAATTTCCGGGTCAAGGAGCGACGGTTCATCGCCGAGGGCCCCCAGGCGGTGCGCGAGGCGATCGAGCACCGTAGCGGCGGCGAGCCCACCCTCCTCGAACTGTTCGCGACCCTCGACGCCGCCGAGCGGCACGCCGAGATCGTCGACGCGGCCCGCGCCGCCGGGGTCCGGGTGCACTACGCCGAGGACGACGTGATCGCCGAGCTCTCGCAGACGGTCACCCCGCAGGGCCTGGTCGGCGTCTGCCGCTTCCTCGACTCGCCCTTCGAGGAGATCCTCGCCGCCCGGCCCAAGCTGATCGCCGTCCTCGCGCACGTCCGCGACCCCGGCAACGCCGGTACCGTCCTGCGTTGCGCCGACGCCGCCGGCGCGGACGCCGTGGTGCTCACCGACGCCTCGGTGGACCTGTACAACCCCAAGTCCGTACGCGCCTCCGTGGGCTCCCTGTTCCATCTGCCGGTCGCCGTCGGGGTCCCCGTCGAGCAGGCCGCGCGCGGGCTGCGGGACGCCGGGGTGCGGGTGCTGGCCGCCGACGGCGCGGGCGTCGACCTCGACGCCGAGCTGGACCGGGGCGCGATGGGCACCCCCACCGCCTGGATCTTCGGCAACGAGGCGTGGGGCCTGCCGGAGGAGACCCGGGCGCTCGCCGACGCGGTGGTACGGGTGCCGATCCACGGCAAGGCCGAGAGCCTGAACCTCGCGACGGCCGCCGCCGTGTGCCTGTATGCCTCCGCCCGTGCGCAGCGTGCAGCCGGAGGGTGCCGCTCCGTGACCTCCAGCTAGTAGGGTTTGCGGTCCGGGGGCTCGGGAGGGGGTGCGGGTGGTGAACGTCAGGACTTCCGGGAGAGTGGCCGACATCTGTCCGGACGCCTCCCACGGGACGCCGGTCACCGGCGCGGGCGGGCTCGGGCTGCACCCCGACGACCTGCCGGACGGGCTGGTCGTCGCCGACGACACCGGCCGGGTCACCTGCTTCAACGCCGCCGCGGCCCGCATCACGGCCGTACGGGCCGGGGACGCGCTGGGCAGGCCGCTGGAGCGGGCCCTGCCGCTGGAGGATCTGGACGGCCGCCGCTGGTGGACCCTGACCGATCCCTACGGCGGGCTCAGCACCCGGGTCGGCCAGCCGGAGCGGAAGCTGCTGCTCCCCGGCGGCCGCGAGGTGCTGGTCTCCGCCCGGTACGTCCGCGAGCGGCCGAACGGGCCCGTGGTCCGGCTCGTCGTCCAGCTGCGCGGCACCGAGGCGCGTCGGCGCACCGAGCGCAGCCACGCCGAGCTGATCGCCACCGTCGCCCACGAGCTGCGCTCGCCGCTGACCTCCGTCAAGGGCTTCACCGCGACGCTGCTGGCCAAGTGGGAGCGGTTCACCGACGACCAGAAGCGGCTGATGCTGGAAACCGTCGACGCAGACGCCGACCGGGTCAACCGGCTCATCGCCGAGCTGCTCGACATCTCCCGGATCGACTCCGGGCGGCTGGAGGTGCGCCGCCAGCCCGTCGACATCGTCGGTGCCGTCCGTCGGCACGTCCAGGCCCACACCGCGGCCGGACAGCACGCCGAGCGGTTCCGGGTCAGGGTCGTGGAGCCGCTGCCCGCGCTCTGGGCCGATCCGGACAAGATCGACCAGGTGCTGGGCAACCTGCTGGAAAACGCGGTGCGCCACGGCGAGGGAACGGTCACCATAGAGGTGGCACCGGCCCGGATGAAGGCCCACACGGAGGGAACGGCGGTCACCGTGAGCGATGAGGGCCCCGGCATCCCCGAGGAGTCGATGGGCCGCGTCTTCACCCGCTTCTGGCGGGGCAGCAAGCGCGGCGGCACCGGCCTGGGCCTCTATATCGTCAAGGGCATCGTCGAGGCGCACGGCGGGACGATCACCGTGGGACGCACTCCGCACGGTGGCGCACAGTTCCGATTTACCCTGCCCGTGGGCGCCCCGGCCTTTCTCACCCAGGCCTGAGCGCGGCCCGCGGGCCCACCCGACCATCCGCGCCCTTTAGACTCGACCTTTGGCACCTTTGGCACGACCTTGGCACCAACGCAGTCGGGCAAAGCCGCGCAGCGAAGCGAAGCCAGCCGATCGGAAGCACGGGAAGAGATGTCCGCACCCAATAAGTCGTATGACCCTGTCGAGGTCGAGGCACTGAAACCGGAAGAGATCGAGCGGATGCGGGACGAGGCGCTCGCCGCCTTCGCCGCCGCCGGCGACCTCGAGGCCCTCCACGAGGCGAAGATCGCGCACACCGGTCCCGCGTCGCCGCTGTCCCTCGCCAACCGCGAGATCGGCGCGCTCCCGCCGCAGGCCAAGGCCGAGGCCGGCAAGCGCGTGGGCATGGCCCGCGGCGCCGTCAGCAAGGCCCTCGCCGCCCGCCAGGTGGAGCTGGAGGCGGAGCGCGACGCCCGTGTGCTGGTCGAGGAGGCCGTCGACGTCACGCTGCCGTACGACCGCGTCCCCGCCGGTGCCCGGCACCCGCTGACCACGCTCTCCGAGCGCATCGAGGACGTCTTCGTCGCGATGGGCTACGAGGTCGCCGAGGGCCCCGAGGTCGAGGCCGAGTGGTTCAACTTCGACGCCCTGAACTTCGAGCCGGACCACCCGGCCCGTGCCATGCAGGACACCTTCTTCGTCCAGGACGGCGACGGCAAGGCCGACTCCGGCGTCGTGCTGCGCACCCACACCTCCCCGGTGCAGGTCCGCAGCATGCTCGACCGCGAGCCGCCCATCTACGTGATCTGCCCGGGCCGCGTCTACCGCACCGACGAGCTGGACGCCACGCACACCCCGGTCTTCCACCAGGTCGAGCTGCTCGCCATCGACGAGGGCCTGACCATGGCGGACCTCAAGGGCACCCTCGACCACATGGTCCAGGCGCTCTTCGGGGCCGGGGTGACCACCCGGCTGCGGCCGAACTACTTCCCGTTCACCGAGCCGTCCGCCGAGATGGACATGCGGTGCTACGTGTGCCGCGGCGAGTCGGTCGGCAACCCCGACCGCCCCTGCCGCACCTGCTCCAGCGAGGGCTGGATCGAGCTGGGCGGCTGCGGCATGGTCAACCCGCGGGTGCTGGTCGCCGCGGGCATCGACCCGGAGAAGTACAGCGGATTCGCCTTCGGGTTCGGCATCGAGCGGATGCTGATGTTCCGCCACAACGTCGAAGACATGCGAGACATGGTCGAGGGTGACGTGCGCTTCACCCGGCCGTTCGGGATGGAGATCTGATGCGGGTCCCGCTTTCTTGGCTGCGGGAATACGTCGACCTGCCGGCCGGTGAGACCGGTCGCGACGTACAGGCCAAACTCGTCGCCGCCGGCCTCGAGGTCGAGCGTGTCGAGCAGCTCGGCACCGGCCTCAAGGGCCCCCTGGTCGTCGGCAAGGTCCTCACGATCGAGGAGCTGGAGGGCTTCCGCAAGCCCATCCGCTTCTGCACGGTCGACGTCGGCCAGGCCAACGGCACGGGCGAGCCGCAGGAGATCGTCTGCGGCGCGCGCAACTTCTCCGTCGGCGACAAGGTCGTCGTGGTGCTCCCCGGCGCCGTGCTGCCCGGTGATTTCGCGATCGCCGCGCGCAAGACGTACGGCCGCACCTCCCACGGCATGATCTGCTCGGGCGACGAGCTGGGCATGGGCGACGACGGCACGGGCGGCATCATCGTCCTGCCGCCGGAGCACGAGGTGGGCACCGACGCCATCGAGCTGCTCGAGCTGGTCGACGAGGTCCTCGACATCGCGGTCACCCCCGACCGGGGCTACTGCCTGTCGATGCGCGGCGTGGCCCGCGAGGCCGCGACCGCCTACGGGCTGCCGCTGCGCGACCCGGCCCTGCTGGACGTGCCCGCGCCCAACAGCTACGGCTACCTGGTCAAGGTCGCCGACCCGGCCGGTTGCGCCCGCTTCACCGCCCGCACCGTCACCGGCCTCGACCCCGAGGCGCACTCGCCGATCTGGCTCCGCCGCCGGCTGCAGAAGGCGGGCATGCGCCCGGTCTCGCTGGCCGTCGACGTCACGAACTACGTGATGCTCGAGCTGGGCCAGCCGCTGCACGCCTACGACCGGTCCCGCATCGACGGGCCGATCGGTGTGCGCCGCGCCGAGCAGGGCGAGAAGCTCGTCACCCTCGACGGCACCAAGCGCGTGCTGGACGCCGAGGACCTGGTCATCACCGACAACAACGGGCCGATCGGGCTCGCGGGCGTCATGGGCGGGGCCAACACCGAAATCGCGGACGCCACGACCGACCCCGAGACGGGCGCGGTCAGCGGCACCACCGAGATCATCATCGAGGCGGCGCACTTCGACGCCGTCTCCATCGCGCGGACGGCCCGCCGTCACAAGCTGTCCTCCGAGGCGTCCAAGCGCTTCGAGCGCGGCGTCGACCCGAACGCCGCCTCCGCGGCGGCCCAGCGGACCGTGGACCTGATGGTCCTGCTGGCGGGCGGCAGCGCCGAGGCCGGGGTCACCGAGATCGTCGCCCCCAGCGGGCCCCGCACCATCTCGATCAGCGCCGACCACCCCGACCGGGTGGCCGGTGTCGAGTACGGCCGGGAGACCGTCGTCCGCCGCCTCCAGGAGGTCGGCTGCGATGTCTACGGGCAGGACGAGCTGATCGTCACCGTGCCCAGCTGGCGGCCGGACCTCACCGACCCCAATGACCTGGCCGAAGAGGTCATCCGGCTGGAGGGCTACGAGAACCTGCCCGCCACCCTGCCGCAGCCCCCCGCCGGGCGTGGCCTGACCGAGCGGCAGCGTCTGCACCGCCGGGTCGGCCGCGCGCTCGCCGGCGCGGGCTTCGTCGAGGCGCCCAACTACCCCTTCATCGGGGAAGAGGCCCTCGACCATCTCGGCCTGGAGGCCGACGACGCGCGCCGCTCGGTGGTGCGCCTGGTCAACCCCCTCGCCGACACCGAGCCGGCGCTGCGCACCACGCTGCTGCCGGGCCTCTTCGGCGCCCTGCGCCGCAACGACGGCCGCGGTGAGCGCGACCTCGCGCTCTTCGAGACGGGCCTGGTCTTCCGGCCGACCGGTGACGAGCGTCGCTCGGTCCGGCTGCCGGTCGACCGCCGCCCGACCGACGAGGAGATCGCCGGCCTCGACGCCGCACTGCCCCGGCAGCCGCGGCACGTGGCCGCCGTCCTCACCGGGGCGCGCGAGCTGCCCGGCTGGTGGGGCCAGGGCCGTCCGGCCGGCTGGGCGGAGGCCGTCGAGGCGGCCCGCACGGTCGCCCGTGAGGCCGGTGCCGAGCTGATCGTCCGCCAGGACCAGCGGGCGCCGTTCCACCCCGGCCGGTGCGCCGCTCTCTTCGCGGTGGTCGACGGCGCGGAGGTGTTCGTCGGCAGCGCCGGCGAGCTGCACCCGCGGGTGACCAAGGCGTTCGGCCTGCCGGAGCGCACCTGCGCGATGGAGCTCGAGCTCGACCTGCTGGAGCGCGCGGGCACCGGCGTCGCCCGGGCCCCGCACGTGTCCACCTTCCCGGTGGCCACCCAGGACGTCGCGCTCGTCGTGGACGCCTCGGTCCCCGCGGCCGACGTCGAGGCCGCGCTGCGCTCGGGTGCGGGCGAACTCCTCGAGTCGCTGCGCCTGTTCGACGTCTTCACCGGCGAACAGCTCGGCGCGGGCAAGAAGTCGCTGGCCTACGCGCTGCGCTTCCGCGCCGCCGACCGCACGCTGACCGCCGAGGAGGCCACGGCCGCCCGCGATGCCGCGGTCGCCGCGGCCGTCGAGCGCACGGGAGCCGCCCTGCGCGGCGCGTAACACCGCACGGCCCGCCGCCCGACCGGCGGCCGTATGCACAGCGCAGGGGCGCATCCGGATCTCCGGGTGCGCCCCTCGCTTATGCCGCATATGCCTGACCCACGTTCCGAATATCACTCAATAGGGTGGAAATCGGTGGTCTGGTCGTTACTTCGGCGTGCCTGCTCGGCAAGAATCGAGCGCGTCATTGCTGCTACGCCCTAGTGGGGGGCCGCCGGGCATGATCCGTACAGGGGCAGGCCGGTGCCGGCGGGGTCTGGTGTTCGCGCTACCCGGACTGTGGGTGCTCGGGGTGGTGGTCTGGGAACTCCTGAGCCCGATGGGCACCCCATTCATCCAACTGCTCGCCGCCGCGCCCGCCATCGCCTGCGCCGGCAGCGGCCGCCGCCAGTGCGTCGTGCTCGGCGGCGCCTGCGCGCTCTTCGCGCTCGTCCCCCTCGGTTCGACCGGCCGCGCGGACCCGGTGGGCCGCGCGGGCACCGGCTGCGCGATCCTCGCCGTCGTCGTGGCCGGCTACTTCACCACGGGCCGCAGGCTGCGGCTGCAGCGGGAGCTGGAGCGGCTGCGCGAGATCGCCGCCACCGCGCAGCAGGCCCTGCTGCGTCCCCTGCCGCCCCGGATCGACGGGATCACCGTCGCGGGCGGGCATCTGTCGGCGAGCGAAGGGGCCCTGGTCGGCGGCGATCTGTACGAGGCGCTCGCCACCCCGCACGGGGTGCGCATCGTGATGGGCGACGTCCGCGGCCACGGCCTCGGTGCGATCGGCACCGTCGCCGCCGTGCTCGGCAGCTTCCGTGAGGCCGCCCACGACGAGGTGGAACTGCCGGGCGTGCTGAGGCGGTTGGAGCGCGGCCTGCAGCGGCACCTGGGCCAGCGGGCCGGAGCCGAGCCCCGGACACCGCCGCTCGGCGCGCCCGTGGGGGCGCCCCCGCCGAAGCGGGAGGACGAGCGGGAGCGGTCCTGCGCCGAGGAGTTCGTCACCGTGCTGCTGCTGGAGCTCCGGGCCGACGGCGAGGTGGCGGTGCTCAACTGCGGGCATCCCTGGCCGTATCGGCTCCGCGGCACGGCCGATGCCGCTGCGCGGGCCGTCGCGGTGGCCCCCGGGGAGCCGCTGCCGCCGCTCGGGGTCTTCCCACTGCCGGCCGAGATGCCCGTCCTGCGGCTGCCCCGGCTACTGCCCGGCGACACCCTGGTGCTGCACACCGACGGCGCCGAGGACGCGCGGAACGCGGCGGGGGCGTTCTTCCCCCTGGAGCGCGCCCTGGCCGAGGCCGCGCACGGCGCGCCCATCGTGCCCGCGACGGTCGTCGAGCACGTCCGTGGCGCGCTGTTGCGGCACACCGGGGGCCTGCTGACCGACGACGTCGCCCTGTTGGCCCTGCGGGACGACCGGCAGCGCATTCCGGTGCGCACGCCCCACGCCGACCTCGCGCGGGTCTGTCGGCCCCGCTCCTGAACGGCTCCCGACGGCCGGAAATCGCCGCCGCGCGGCCACGCACGGCGGTGGCCCGTTCACACCCCGTGCGAAGGGATCTCCCTTACGCTGATCCCACCGAGCGTTTCCGGAGGGCAGGATGGAGCCCAACACTCTGCTCGACGCCATTCTCGACGAGGCGGGGATCTCCCACGCGGGCCTGGCCGCCCATGTCAACGCGGCCGGCCGTGCCCGCGGACTGGCGTTGCGCTACGAACACACCGCCGTCGCCCGCTGGTTGCGCGGCCAGCGGCCGCGCGGCCAGGTGCCGGACCTGATCTGCGAGGTCCTCGGCGAGCGGCTGCACCGCGCGCTGACCCTCGACGACATCGGCCTCGGCACCCCCGGTAGTCCCCGGGTGCCCGGCACCCCGCTCTCCGGCTTCGTCGAACGCGCCACCGCACTGTGGCGATCCGACGAGCAGCAGCGCGAGCACGTCGTCAGTGCCCCGGCCGTGACCGGCACACCTGCCGTGATCCCGGTCTGGGAGTGGGAGAACCCGCCCGAGGACGCCGACGTCTCCCGGCGCGGCCTGACCCGGGTGTCCATGGACGACATCGAGATGCTGCGCGCGGCCCGCGCGCACTACGAGCAGATGTACCGCAAGGCGGGCGGCATCGCGACCCGCGCCCGGGTCGTCGGCTTCCTCAACTCCGAGGCCGCGCCCCTGCTGCGCGGCAGCTATCCCGACGAGACGGGCCGTCAGCTGCACCGCGCCACCGGGGGCCTGGTCGCGGTCGCCGGGATCTGCGCGTACGACTCCGACGCGCACGGACTGGCCCAGCGCTATTTCCACCAGGCGTTGCGGCTCGCCAAGGCCAGCGGGGACCGCGGGCTCGGCGCGTACGTCATCGCCCTGCTCGTCAACCAGTCGCTGTTCATGGGGGAGTACCGGCAGGCCGTCGCCTTCGCCGAGTCCGCGCTGCGGGCGGCGGGCGCGCACCTGACCCCGGCGCTCGCCGCCGACCTCTACGCCATGCAGGCCAAGGCCTACGCGCGGCTCGGCGACGGCGCCGGGGCACTCGCCTGCATCCGCCGCGCCGAGACCGCCGCCGAGCGCATCCACCGCGGCCAGGAGCCCGCCGAGACCGGCTACGTACAGCCCGGACTGGTGAACGTACAGGTCGCCGAGGCGCTGCTCAGCCTCGGCGACCTCGGACCCGCCCGTGAGCACGCGGACCGGGCGGTCGACACCCCCGCGCACGACCGGGGCCGTGTCCACCGGCTCGCCATGCTCACGCACATCGAGCTGCGTCAAGGAGACGCGGACAAGGCGGTGGCCACCGCGCGGGAGATGACCGAGCAGGCGAGAGGCATGGAATCGCAGCGGTTACGGGACCGGCTCCGAGCGGTGCGCGAGCACCTGATCGAAAGTGGGTGCGCGGCCACGGCCGAGGCCGCCGAGATGATCGACGGGGCGCTGCGCGTGCCCTTGTGAGGACAGCGCCCGGGAGGTGGCCACCTCGGCGGAAGGTGGCATACACGTGCGTTGGAAGAATCTCAGCGAGCGGAGCGTCTACGAGAACCGGTGGTTCCGGGTCAATCTCGCGGACGTCGAACTCCCCGACGGCCGCCACCTCGACCACTTCCTGATCCGGCTGCGGCCCGTCGCCGTGGCCACGGTGGTCAACGAGGCGAACGAGGTTCTGCTGCTGTGGCGGCACCGTTTCATCACCGACACCTGGGGCTGGGAGCTGGCCGCCGGGGTCGTGGAGGACGGCGAGGACATCGCCTCTGCCGCGGCCCGTGAGATGGAGGAGGAGACCGGATGGCGGCCGGGCCCCCTGCGGCACCTGATGACAGTGGAACCGTCCAACGGTCTCACCGATGCCCGCCATCACATCTACTGGACGGACGAGGCCGAGTACCTCGGTGATCCGGAGGACGACTTCGAGTCGGACCGCCGGGAGTGGGTGCCGCTCAAGCTGGTACCCGACATGATCACCCGCGGTGAGGTCCCGGCCGCCAACATGGCGGCCGCGCTACTGCTGCTGCACCATCTGCGGCTCGGCTGACCGCCGGGCCCGCACCGCGGGCCGGGAGCGTCCCGCGCTCACCGGCCGGCCGCCTGCCAGACGGCGATCCCCAGGGCGGCGAGGCCGGTGAGCGCGGCAAGTGACGGCAAGGGCCACCTGCCGTGTTCCAGGGCCCGTACCCGGCCCGTCATCTCGTTGATCTCGCGTTCCGACTGATCGCTGCGCTGGGTGAGGAGGGCGAGGTGGCCGTCGATGCGGGCGACCCCGACATCGAGGCTACGACGTAATTCCGCGAGCTCGGCCGACTTGACGGCGTGCTCGGGATGGCTGGTCACGGTCCGTTCCCCTTCCGGAGGGCTCTGCCAGGTGGTGTCCGACGAGGTGAGTCAACCGCGTGGACAGGCGGGGCGGGAGCGTGTGCGGAGGGTATATGCGAGTCACCGCCGCACACCCCGTGTGAACACGGGGTGTGCGGCGGTGACATGGCGCGACGGGCAGGCTCAGTACGAGTAGAAGCCCGAGCCGGTCTTGCGGCCCAGCCGGCCCGCGTCGACCATGCGCTGGAGCAGCGGGGGAGCGGCGTACAGCGGCTCCTTGTATTCCTGATACATGCTGTCGGCGACCGAGGCGACGGTGTCCAGGCCGATCAGGTCGGAGAGCTTGAGCGGGCCCATGGGGTGGGCGCAGCCCAGCTCCATGCCGTTGTCGATGTCCTCGCGGCTGGCGATGCCGGACTCGAACATCCGGATCGCGGAGAGCAGATACGGGATCAGCAGCGCGTTCACGACGAAGCCCGAACGGTCCTGGGCGCGGATGGCGTGCTTGCCCAGGATCTTGCCGACCAGCGCCTCGGCGCGCTTGATCGTCTCCTCGCCGGTGGTCAGGGCCGGGATCAGCTCGACGAGCTGCTGCACCGGGGCCGGGTTGAAGAAGTGGATGCCGATGACCTGGTCGGGCCGTGAGGTCGCGACGGCCAGCTTCACCAGCGGGATGGAGGAGGTGTTGGAGGCCAGGATCGCGTCCGGGCGGGTGACCACCTGGTCGAGCACCTGGAAGATCTCGGTCTTGACCTGCTCGTTCTCGACGACCGCCTCGATGACCAGGTCACGGTCGGCGAACTCGCCCAGGTCGGTGGTGAAGCTCAGCCGTGCCAGGGTCGCGTCGCGCTCCTCCTCGGTGATCTTGCCGCGTTCGGCGGCCTTGCCGAGGGAGTTGGTCAGCCGGGTGCGGCCGAGCTCCAGGGCCTCACCGGTGGTCTCCGCGACCTTGACGTCCAGGCCGGCACGGGCACACACCTCCGCGATGCCCGCGCCCATCTGGCCGCAGCCCACCACTCCGACGCGTGTCACGTCGGCCACTGAGTCCGTCACATCGTGCCTTTCGCTGATCTTGGTCGACCGGCGGGGAGCTTGTCCTCCCACCGATCGTGTCGGTGTGGAGACCCCCGGCTCCCGCCTCGGTCCAGACGTTACTCCGCGACAGGCGGTGCTGATGGGGCCGGGGCGGGCATGCTCTGCGCATACGGTGTGACCGATCCGACAAGGAGTGGCACGCATATGGGACGTATCAGCCGAAGAGGGTTCACTGCGGCGGCTGCGGGTGCGATGTCCGTCATGCTGGCGACGGGTGAGGCACGGGCGCGGAACGTGGCGGCGGACGCCGTGGACGACGAAGCCAGGCGGAAGCGTGAATTCCGAGGCATGTGGACCGCGACCGTCGTGAACATCGACTGGCCGTCCAGGCCGGGGCTCGAACCGGAGGCGCAGCGGGCCGAGCTGCTCGCCCTGTTCGACACGGCCGTCGCCCGGCGGCTCAACGCCGTGATCCTGCAGATCCGCCCGACCGCCGACGCCTTCTGGCCCTCCCCGTACGAGCCGTGGTCGGAGTACCTGACCGGCACTCAGGGCAAGCACCCCGGCTGGGATCCGCTCGCCTTCGCGGTGCGGGAGGCGCACCGACGCCGGCTGGAGCTGCACGGCTGGTTCAACCCCTACCGCGTCGCCAACCACACCGACCCGACCCGGCTGGTCGCCACCCACCCCGCGCGACAGCACCCCGACTGGGTGCTGCCCTACGGCGGAAAGCTGTACTACAACCCCGGGCTGCCCGAGGTCCGCCGCTTCGTCCAGGACGCGATCCTCGACGCGGTCACCCGCTACGACCTCGACGGCGTGCACTTCGACGACTACTTCTACCCGTACCCGGTGGCCGGGCAGACCTTCGACGACACCGCCGTGTTCGAGCGCTACGGCACGGGCTTCCCCGACCGGGCGGCCTGGCGGCGGGACAACATCGACCGACTGGTGCACGAGATGGGGACGCGCATCAAGAGACGCAAGAGACATGTGAAGTTCGGCGTCAGCCCCTTCGCCATCTGGCGCAACCGGGCCACCGATCCGCTGGGCTCCGACACCCGCGCCGGGGTGCAGACCTACGACGATCTGCACGCCGACACCCGAAAATGGGTCCGGGAGGAGTGGATCGACTACATCGTTCCGCAGATCTACTGGCACATCGGCTTCGCCGCCGCCGACTACGCCAAGCTCGTCCCCTGGTGGGCGGAGACCGTGCGCGGCACGGATGTCCATCTCTACATCGGCGAGGCCCTCTACAAGGCGGGGGCCGCGGGCCAGCCCGCACCCTGGCAGGACCCGGCCGAACTCTCCCGCCACCTCGCCCTCGGCCGGAACCACCCCGAGGTGCTCGGCAACATCTACTTCTCCACGAAGCAGGTGGTCGCCGACCCCATCGGGGCCATGGCGCGCGTGGTCGCCGACCACTATCCCGACCGCGCGCGCCCGCCGCGCTGAACGTGGTGGTGGGGCGGTTAGAGGGAGTCCCCCGCCTTGCGGTGGTCCACGCTGGTGTCGGGGCCCGGGGACATGATCGTCTCGTGCCCGTTCGCCGAGCGGACGCGGAACGGCGGCGTGCCGTCGGGGCCCAGCACTTCCACGATTTCCACGACCCGGTCGTGCTCCCCGACTACGCGGCCGTGCGTCACCAAGCGGTCGCCCTTGCTCGCATGCATCGACGGTGCCCTTCCGTTGGAGGTCCCCGATTCGAGGTCCGACACGTGCACTGGGATGTACCGCCAATTCTACGGTGACCGGCGGTTTATGGCTCGCCCCTCGGCCATTCAGGTCAGGGGCGAGCGCCCGTAGGGCCTGTCCGGCGGATCTTCGGCCGCGGGCCGTCGTTGCCGCCTCTCGCCTGACCGGCAGGACGTCGACTGCGGGCCGTCGTTGCCGCCTGCGGCGGCGGGCGCCCTGCGGGCGCGTCCTCAAACGCCGGACGGGCTGGTTTCGGCTGAGCTCAGCCGAAACCAGCCTGCTGGGGGCACCTCCCAGCAGGCCCTAGGTGTGTTGTTCGGACAGGTTGGTGACGCGGCTGGCTGGTGGGTGGCCGTCGATGCCGGTGTGGGGTCGGTGGTAGTTGTACCAGTCCA
>NZ_JBVIQR010000014.1:0-70574 GCF_055576875.1 Streptomyces sp. NPDC033229
ATCAACCACAACCCACAACTGCCATGGTCCTTCCTCGCCCACACCGGCCTGACCATCCACTCAGCAACCCCACCGAACTTACGAAAAGATCAGTAGGGGGAGTTCCGTAACCGTCACTACGGCGAGGGAAAGCGCCAGGCGGAAGCGGAGTTCGCCCGGGACCCGGCGTTCCCCTTCGTCGCCGTCCGGTCCGGACACGTCCTGGGCGGCGGCGACGCCGACTTCACCGGCCGGCTGCGCCACTACGTCGAGCGCGTTCGTACCGGCAGGCCCGTCGACATCCACCGGGTGAACCACCCATCCTCGTTCATCGGCGAACACGAGATCGCGGACTTCCTGATCTGGGCGGCGGGTGCGGACTTCCTCGGCCCCGTCAACGCCCGCTCCCACGGCGAACTCGACGTGACGGACCTCTGTGCGCGCATCGCCGAGCACGGCAGCCGCCCGCCGGTCTACCGCACGGTGGAGCCGGGGGCCGAGGCGTCGCCGTTCGCCTTCGACCGTTACTACGGCATGGACAACTCCCGCGCCGAAAGCCTCGGCTTCCGCTTCTCGGACACGGCCGACTGGCTGCCGGACGCCATAGCCGAGCAGATCGCCGCGCTGAAGGGCTGAAGTGCTGGAGCGCTGCAGCCGTAATCCCACCACCCCATCCGCGTACAGAGAGGTTCCCGCCATGCGCGCACGCCGCCTGGGCGATGTCCACGTCAGCGCGATCGGCCTCGGCGCCATGCCGCTGTCCGTCGAAGGCAGGCCCGACGAGGGCGCGGCCATCACCACGATCCACGCGGCCCTCGACGCCGGAGTCACCCTCATCGACACCGCCGACTCCTACCACTGGCACGCGGGCGAGACCGGCCACAACGAGTCGCTCGTCGCCCGCGCCCTGACCAGCTACGGCGGCGACACCGGAGGGGTCCTGGTCGCCACCAAGGGCGGGCGCGGCAGACCCGGCGACGGTTCGTGGACCGTGACCGGCACGCCCGAACACCTCAAGAGCGCCTGCGACGCCTCACGCCGGCGCCTCGGCGTCGACACGCTCGGCCTCTACCAACTCCACAAACCCGACCCGCAGGTGCCGTGGGCCGAGTCCGTCGGTGCCCTCGCCGAACTCCTCGACGCGGGCAAGATCCGCGCGGCCGGCATCTCCAACGTCGACACCGACCGGATCCGCGAGGCCCACGCCGTACTCGGCGGCCGTCTGACATCCGTACAGAACCGCTTCTCCCCGGCGGCCCGCGACAGCGCCCCCGAGCTGCGGCTCTGCGAGGAACTCGGGGTGGCGTTCCTGCCGTGGAGCCCGCTCGGAGGCATCTCCAGAAGCGTCCTGGAAGGCCCTGCGGCGGACGACCGAGGTTCCGGGCACGGAACGGCGTACGAGCCGTTCCACGAGGTCGCCCGTGAGCACGGCGTGAGCCCGCAACGCGTCTGCCTCGCCTGGCTGCTGGCCCTGTCCCCGGCCGTCGTCCCCATCCCGGGCGCGCGCCGCGCGGCATCGATCCGCGACTCCGCGGCCGCTGCCGACCTCGTCCTCAGCACCGAGGAGATCGCCCGCCTCGGGGACGCCTTTGGAACGCGGGGCCGCCATGCGGATATCTGAATCCAGATGGTGACCTCCCCGCAGGGGGCCATGGTGGATCCACTTCACCGACGCACGAGTCCTCGAACCCGCCCCTGCCGCACGGTACGGCCGGATCAGGGCCAGTATGATCTTCTACTTCGGTCTGGAGTTCGGTGTCGGTGAGCAGCTCGTCGGCCTTCTCCTGGAGCCGAGGTCGGGCCTGCTGCTCCTGGGTCCGGCCCATGTGGCGGGCGGCATCGCGCCGGCCGGCTCCTTGCTCGTCATCCGCACACGTACCCGCCGCCCGCTCGTGCCGGCCGGGTGAGAAGAGGAGTTTTCCCATGTCTGCGCAGGACATCGTCGACGGCCAGCTCGCGGCCTACAACGCGGGCGACCTCGAGAAGTTCCTCAGCTACTACATCGACGACGTACCCGTCCACGCCTTCCCCTCCGGCGACATCCTCACCGACCGCTCGGGTCCGGCCTTCCGCGAGCGCTACGCCAAGCTCTTCGCCTCCAGCCCCGACCTGCACGCCGAACTCGTCTCGCGCGTCACGCAGGGCCGCGTCGTCATCGACCAGGAGCGCGTGACCGGCTTCATGGGTGACGAGGAGCGTACCGCCGTGGCCATGTACGAGGTGGGCGAGGAACGCATCGAGCGCGTCTGGTTCGTCGTCTGACCTACCGGCCCGGACAACCGGCGTATCGGCCCCGTGGCTCCCGCGATCGCGGGAACCACGGGGCCGTTCGTGTGCGGAGTGACCTTCACGTCGCGGTCCCGGCGAGCGCGTCGCCGGTCTGCTCGTCGAGTGATCACGAGATCAATTTGCCTAAAGGTTTCAGGTAAATGCATGATGGTCTTCGTTGGGGAGTGGAGTCGAGCGGAGGAGTACCCATATGGCCCGAGCAGGACTGACCCCGGACACCCTGACCCGGTCCGGTGCCGAACTCGCCGACCGGCTCGGCTTCGACCAGGTGACCCCTTCGGCCCTCGCCCGGCACGTCGGCGTCAAGGTCCAGAGCCTGTACGCCCACGTGGCGAACGCGCAGGATCTGAAGACCCGCATCTGCCTGCTCGCCCTGGAGGAGATGGCCGACCAGGCCGCCGACGCGGTGGCGGGACGGTCCGGGAAGGATGCCCTGGCCGCGTTCGCCGCCGTGTACCGCGACTACGCCCGTCAGCACCCGGGCCGCTACGAGGCCGCCCGCTACCGGCTCGACCCGCAGACCGCGGCCGGCAGCGCCGGGGTGCGGCACGCGGAGTTGATGCGGGCCGTCCTGCGCGGCTACGACCTGCCCGAGCCCGAACAGACCCACGCGATCCGGCTGCTCGGGGCCGTCTTCCACGGCTTCACCGCCCTGGAGCTCGCCGGATCCTTCGCCCACAGCACCCCCGGTCCCGGTGAGTCGTGGACCTGGACCATCGATTCCCTCGACCGCCTTCTCCGCACCTGGACCACCTCGTGATACTTACGCCCATCACCCCCGGCATGCTGCGCGGCGCCCTGGACATCGAGCGCACCGAGCGCGGTCTGCTCCCGCACCGCCTCCCCGAGCGGGCCCGGCGGCAGATCCCCGACGGACAGCTCGCCATGGCCGAAGCCCAACCCTCCGGCGTGCGCCTGGCCTTCCGCACGGAGGCCACCGTCGTCGAGCTGGACACGCTGCCGACCAAACGCGCCTACCACGGCATGCCCGCACCCGCTGACGGCGTGTACGACCTGCTGGTGGACGGCCGCCTCACCTCGCAGGCAACCGTGAGCGGCGGCAAGCTCCTTCAGATCGACCTGTCCACCGGGGCCGCCGAGCTCCACGAGGGGGAGCCCGGCACCGCACGCTTCACCACCCTGCCCCCGGGCATGAAGGACATCGAGATATGGCTGCCGCACACGGAGATCACCGAGCTGATCGCCCTGCGCAGCGACACCCCCGTCCAGCCTGCCCACGACGCCGGGCGGCGGGTGTGGCTGCATCACGGCAGCAGCATCAGCCACGGCTCCAACGCCACCCACCCCACCGGCACCTGGCCCGCCCTCGCCGCCCACCGAGCGGATGTCGAACTGGTCAGCCTCGGCTTCAGCGGCAGCGCCCTCCTCGACCCCTTCACCGCCCGCGCCATCCGTGACACCCCCGCGGACCTCATCAGCGCCAAGATCGGCATCAACCTCGTCAACACCGACGCGATGCGCCTGCGCGCCTTCACCCCCGCCGTGCACGGCTTCCTCGACACCATCGGCGAAGGCCACCCCACCACACCCCTCCTGGTCGTCTCTCCCACCTGGTGCCCGCTCCAGGAAGACACCCCCGGCCCGCTCGCCCCGGACTTCGCCGGCGGCACACTCACGTTCACGGCCACGGGCGACCCGGCCGACGTCGCCGCCGGACGCCTGACGCTGCGGGTCATCCGTGACGAGCTCGCCCGGATCGTCGAGACGCGCTCCGCCGACGACGCGAACCTGCACTACCTCGACGGCCGCGACCTCTACGGCGAGAGCGACTACGCCGAGCTGCCCCTGCCCGACGAGATCCACCCATGCCCCGCGGGACACCGGCGCATCGGCGAGAACTTCGCACGCATCTCGTTCGGCACCGGTGGCCCGTTCGCTCGATGACTGCACGAACAGCAGTCTTCGCCTGGTCGGCGCAGCGCGGCAGGCGTCCAGTCGGCGTGGCGCAGGGTGGCGCGGACGGGCAGGACGGACGCCGCCTGCTCCTGTGGCGGCCCGGACGGGCTGGGCGGACCGCCCGGCCTCGTCGACGGCGCCCGGCGTCGGTGTGTCCGGGGCCGCGATGTCCCGGGCCGCCTCGACCCGTCATATGGGTACGCACCTCCGGGATGGGCAGATGGCTGGGTACGGTCACGACGTCGGCCATCGTGAACTCCCCTCCCCGATGACGGGCCGGGGCTCCATCGACGCGCCCCGCCCCGAACGACAGCGGACAACACCACCGACGCGAGTCATAGGATTCGGCGGTCCAGGTCGCTGCTGAGCAGTAGGCGGGGGAGCCGGGGAAGTGCGGGGCCCGCTGCCGGAACGCAAGAGGGATGGCGCAGGTCACAGGGTGCCGATGTCACATCTCGCCGAGCTGCCACGTCAAAGGTGTGTAACCGTCGGACTACGGCAACGGAGCGCATCGTGGAAGCACGTCTGAACCCCTTCACCAACCCGGTCCTGGGCAAGGTCTTCAAGCACATCATCGCCGCGGGCAAGGTGCTCGAGGACTCGACCTTGCCGGCATCGACGCAGGAACTGGTGAAGCTCCGCGCCAGCCAGATCAACGGCTGCGGCTTCTGCACGGACATGCACTTCAAGGACGCCGTGCACGCCGGAGAGTCCGCGGAGCGCCTCAACCTGGTGGCGGCTTGGCGGGAGGCCACGGTGTTCACCGAGGCCGAGCGCGCGGCGCTGGAGCTGGCGGAGGAGGCCACGCGCATCGCCGATGCGGCCGGCGGCGTCCCGGACGAGGTCTGGGCGCGCGCCGCCCAGCACTACGACGAGGACCAGCTCGGCGCCCTGGTGGGTGTCATCACCGTCATCAACGCCTTCAACCGCGGGAACGTCATGCTCCAGATGCCCGCCGGCGACTACCAGCCCGGCCAGTTCGGGTAACGAGGAGTGCTGTTCGAGGCGACGTCGGCCAGGCGGAGCAGGGTGCGCGGCGAGCGCGCGGCAGCGTAGCGGGGACACATCGGGCCGGCGTTTCCACGGGAAACGCCGGCCCGAGCCGGCCGGCCGGGTTGGGGCCTACGGGCGAACGTCTCCGCGCGCCTCCCGCCACATCGACCAGAGCGTCGGGCCGCCGCCGGGCACATGGATCTCGCCCCGCACGGTGAACCCGAACCGCTCGTAGAAGCCGATATTGGCTTGCTTCGACGATTCGAGGTGGGTCGGCAGTCCGGCCGCGTCGGCCTTGGCCAGGCCCGAAAGCAGCAGGGTGGCGCCGTGACCGCTGCCCTGGGCCGCCGGGTCGGCTCCGAGCACCGCCAGGTACCAGTGGGGTTCCTGGGGGGTTGCCTCGCCGACCAGTTCCAGCATTTCCCCCAACCGGGCAACGTGCTCGCCCAGCAGCCCGTTGATGAGGGCCAGCGTCCCCTCGTCCGGATGCTGCTCGGCCGTACCGGGCGGCGTCCAGAAGGCCGCTGCCGCGTCGGTGCGTTCACAGTGACCGAGTGGGCCGTACTTGTGCGTGAGCATGACGTCGAACCACTGGGCGAGACGGCCCTCACGCCCTTCTTCGTCAGGGAAGAGCCACAGCATCATCGGGTCGTCCCCGAAAGCGCGGGCCAGGATGCGCGTGATCTCAGGAGCGTCGCCGGTCTCGATCGGTCTGGGTGTGTTCGGTGCTTGCATGCGGCCAACGTAGGTTCCAAGATCTTTCCGGCGCATCGGTCGTTCTGCCGATGGGCCCGCGCCTCTCGGTCCGCTCGCGCCGCCGTGGTCGTGCCCGGGTCGGCGGCGGGCTGTGGGAGGCGGGGCAGACCACCTCCTACGAGGCCACATGGCGCCACGTGGTGTCATGTGGCACCGCTTGACGCCATTCGGTGCCACCCGTCGCCGTTCCGTCGCCACCGGTAGCGCCCGGATGCGCGGGGTGCCGCAAGGGTTCAGGCCGCCCTCTTGGCGTTTCCGCAGGTGGGGCGGGGTGTCCTTGGGGATCTCCCTGGCGCGACACCGTCCAGGCTTGCGTATGGCGCCACTGTGGTGCCATGATGACGTCATGGACCTCACCCCGTATGTCGACACCCTCCGCCGCGAACTCGCGGTGGCCGCCGAGGCCGGCGGCGACGAAGCCCGCGAGCTGGCCGAGCGGCTCACCGCTCCTCTGGAGTCGGCGACCCGGCTGACCATGCTCAATGTGCTCTCCGCGGCGATGGACGAGATCACCCGTGAGCTCGCCCCCGGTTCGGTCGACGTACGGCTGCGCGGGCTGGACCCCGACTTCGTGGTGACACTGCCGCCCACCGACGGTGGTGCCCCCGCGGGACCGGCCGCGCCCGTCGAACCGTTCAAGGCATCGGCACCGGCCGACGGCGACGAGGGCGGCACCGCGCGCGTCAACCTGCGGTTGCCGGCTCATCTCAAGGCCCGCGCCGAGGAGGCCGCGAGTCGCGAGGGCCTGTCGGTCAACGCGTGGCTGGTGCGCGCCGTGTCGGCCGCGGTCGACGGTGGCACCCGGCCGCGTACGACGGGGAAGGCCCAGAGCATCGGGCAGAGCATCACGGGTTGGGTGCGCTAGTCGCGCGTCCCCGCTCGCACCACTTCACCCACACCGCGCCCCACCTGCGGGGACGGCCCAAAGACTCATGAGGACGGGACAGCCATGCCTTCTTACGACACTCCCGAACCGATCTCGGCCACGGCACATGTGGAGGCCGGTTCCATCCAGTTCATCGCGGTCGACCGCCTCGACACCGTCGTCGAGGTGCGGCCCCGCAACCCGAAGAAGGACCGGGACGTGCGGACGGCCGACCAGACCGACGTCACCTACGCGAGCGGCGTCCTGACCGTCAGGACGCCCAAGTCCAATCCGTTCGGCCGGACCGGCATCGTCGATGTGACGGTCGAACTGCCCACGGGCTCGCGCGTCGAGGTGGCCGGCGCCTGGACCCAGGTGCACGGCGAGGGCCGGCTCGGCGAGGTCCGCGTGAAGACCTCGTCCGGTGATGCCCGCTTCGACACCACCGGCCCGCTGAAGCTGACCGCCTCCCACGGCTCGATTTCCGTGGACCGGGTGGAGGGCATGGCCGAGATCACCACCAGCTCCGGCAGTCTGCGCGTCGGCTTCGTCGACGGCCCCGCCGTCCTGAAGAACTCACACGGCACCACGACCGTCGGCGCCGCGACCGGGGAGCTGCGGGTGAGTGGCGCCAACGGCGACATCGACATCACGCGCGCCGAGGGCTCGGTCGCCGCCACTACTGCCCACGGCACCCTGCGGGTAGGCGAAGTGGCGCGCGGAGTCGTCCAGTTGGAGACCTCCTACGGCTCCATCGAGGTCGGCATCCGTGAGGGTACCGCCGCCTGGCTCGACGCCAACTCGGGCTTCGGTCAGGTGCGCAACACGCTCACCGCGTCCGAGGCCCCGGAGACGGCCGAGGGCACCGTCGAGGTCCGCGCCCGGACCCGGCACGGCAACATCGACATCCGTCGCGCCAAGGCCTGAGCGCCACATCCTCAACCGGCCCCGCCCCCACTCACTTCAGCCTTCGAACGGAGGGCCTCATGCCTTCTTTTGTCATGCCCACGTCCAGTCGGGTCGACGGTTACGCGCCGCCTGCCGCCGTCTCCGCCATCGGTCTGCGCAAGTCGTACGGCGACAAGACCGTCCTCGACGGCATCGACCTGCGCATCCCGGCCGGTTCGGTGTTCGCGCTGCTCGGGCCCAACGGTGCCGGCAAGACCACCGTCGTGAAGATCCTGTCCACGCTCATCACCGCCGACGGCGGGCAGGCCCAGGTCGCGGGCCACGACGTCGCCACGTCACCGGACGGGGTGCGTGCCGCGATCGGTGTCACCGGTCAGTTCTCGGCCGTGGACGGGTTGATCACCGGTGAGGAGAACATGCTGCTGATGGCGGATCTGCATCATCTCTCCCGCGGTGAGGGGCGGCGGGTCGCCGCTGAACTGCTGGAGCGTTTCGATCTGGTGGAGGCGGCGAAGAAGCCCGCTTCCACCTATTCCGGGGGGATGAAGCGGCGGCTGGACATCGCCATGACGCTGGTCGGCGGCCCGCGGATCATCTTCCTCGACGAGCCGACCACCGGCCTCGACCCCCGCTCCCGTCACAACATGTGGCAGATCATCCGCGAGCTCGTCTCCGACGGCGTCACCGTCCTCCTCACCACCCAGTACCTGGAGGAAGCCGACGAACTCGCCGACCGCATCGCAGTGTTGAACAACGGCAAGATCGCCGCCGAAGGCACCGCCGAGGAGCTGAAGCGCCTCATCCCCGGCGGACACGTGCGGCTCCGCTTCACCGACCCGGGCGCGTACCACTTTGCCGCCGACGCCCTGCGCGAGGCCACCCGCAACGACGAGGCACTGGCCCTGCAGATCCCCAGCGACGGCAGCCAACGCGAACTGCGCTCCCTCCTTGACCGGCTGGACACCACCGGCATCGAAGCCGACGAACTCACCGTCCACACCCCCGACCTCGACGACGTCTTCTTCGCCCTCACCACCACCCACCACCACCCGCACCAGGCCAAGGAAGCAGCACCCCGATGAACACCCTCCCCCTCGCCCTACGCGACTCCACCACCATGCTGCGCCGCAACCTCCTGCACGCCCGGCGCTACCCCTCCCTCACCCTGAACCTACTACTCACCCCGATCATCCTGCTGCTGCTCTTCGTCTACGTCTTCGGTGACGTGATGAGCGCGGGAATGGGAGGTGGCGCCGACCGCTCCGCGTACATCGCCTACGTCGTGCCGGGCATTTTGCTGATGACCATTGGAGGCACTGTGGTAGGGACCGCGGTGTCCGTCTCCAACGACATGACCGAGGGCATCATCGCCCGCTTCCGGACGATGGCGATCCACCGCGGCTCGGTGCTCATCGGGCATGTCATCGGCAGCGTGCTGCAATCGGTCGCCAGCGTGGTCCTCGTGGGCGCCGTCGCCGTGGCCATCGGCTTCCGGTCCACCGACGCCACACCCCTGGAGTGGCTCGCGGCGTTCGGGCTGATGGCACTTGTCGCCCTGGCGCTCACGTGGATCGCGGTCGGGATGGGCATGGTCAGCCCGAACGCCGAGGCGGCCAGCAATAACGCACTGCCGCTGATCGTCCTGCCGCTCATCTCGAGCGCTTTCGTCCCGGTCGACTCGATGCCGGGCTGGTTCCAGCCGGTCGCCGAGTACCAGCCGTTCACCCCGGCCATCGAAACCCTGCGCGGGCTGCTGCTCGGCACCGAGATCGGCCACAACGGATGGCTCGCGGTCACCTGGTGCGTAGGTCTCTCCGCCCTCGGCTACTTCTGGTCGAAGGCGGCTTTCCATCGCGATCCGAAGTAGCCAGGACGGCTGCGCGAGCCGCCTCCCATGGCTCGTCCCGCTCCAGGGCGGCGTACTCCGACACCGCGTCGGCGTACGCCGCCCCGTCCGCGTTCCCGCCGCCCGCCCGGCCAACAATTTGCCTGCTTGGCGCTGACGGCAGGAGGCGCCTGACCTGCGAGTCCATGAGCTACGACCAGGTTGTGGAGCCCCTGATGAAACCATTGGTGCCATTAATGGCTCGCAATGGTGTCACTGATGCGCCATGATGGCACCACAGGCGGCGCGCCCCTCGGTCCCGCAGGCCGAGGGGCGCGGTTCGCGGGGGAGAACCATCAAGAGGGGTCGGATCGTGAAGACAGCACAGAGCCAGCAGCAGGCGGCACCTGGCGGAGCCCTCACCGCTTTTACCCGCTTCGTGCTCTGCGGCGGCGGGGTGGGGCTCGCCTCCAGCTTCGCTGTGGCGGCCCTCGCCTCCTGGATTCCCTGGGTCATGGCCAACGCCTTGATCACCGCGGTTTCCACGCTCCTCGCCACCGAGCTGCATGCCCGCTTCACCTTCGGCGGGGGCAGGCGCGCGACCTGGCGCCAGCACGCGCAGTCGGCCGGGTCCGCGGCGGCAGCGTACGCGGTGACCTGCATGGCGATGCTTGTCCTGCAGCAACTGGTGGCGGCACCCGGTGCGGTGCTCGAGCAGGTCGTCTACCTGTCCGCCTCCGCACTCGCTGGTGTCGCGCGGTTCGCGGTGCTGCGCCTCGTCGTCTTCGCGCGGAACCGCTCGCAGGCCGCAGTCGCCGTCCACGCCTCCCGACCCCTGCGCGCGACCATGGCCCGCGCCTCGGCCCCGACCGGTCCCGCGGCACTCTGCCGCGCCGCCTGACCGTTCCGCCGAGCTCCGCCGAGCCGCGAGCGGTGAGGGGCCTGCGTGCGAAGTCCTGGGGCGGCCCGGGCAAGTGGGCCGACGTTCCGGATGGACTCCCTTCTCTGCCCTGCGATCAGAGAAGTGCCGCTGTGCACTCCTCGGCCAGGCCCTCCGCGTGGCCGGGGAGCGGCTCGCCCGCCCGTAGGTGGCGGCGGACGAGTGAGAGCGGCAGGTCGATCACGGCGAGGGAGACGCGTTCGCGGGCTGCGGGGTCCGTGGCGCCCAAGGCGGTGGCGAGGCGGGTGACGGCGGCCCGCACCCGCTGGTGGCCACGGTCGGCGCGCCCGGCCTGCTCGTCGGGCCAGTCGGCGCGTCCGAAGTCCTGGGCGCCGTAGAGCAGGAGGGCGGCCTCCCGCGGATGGGCGCGGCTCCAGGCGACGACGTGGCGGGCTGCCGCGCTCCCCGCCCGCCGGAGGTCGGCCTCGCCTTCGAGGGCGGCGAGCCAACCCTCCTGGAAGTGTTCGACCGTCCGCAGCCACACCTCGGCCAGCAACACGGTTCGCCCGGCGAAGCGGTGGTACACCGAACCGCTCGGTGCCCCGACCTCTTTGGCGACCGCGGACATCGTCACACCGGCCGGTCCGGAGGCCGCGGCGAGCCGTACGGCGGCGTCGAGGAGCTGGTCGAGGTCGAAGCGGGGTGGTCGGGCCATGAATCAGAGAGTACTCTCCACAATATTAGAGATGACTCTCTATATGGTTCGGGAGACGGAGGATCCATGGACGTCCACAACGTGCACGAGCGCCTGTTGCCCGTGACGGAGCATGAGGCGGGGGCGCTGATCGACGGCCTCGCGAGCGACGGCGACCGGCTGTGGCCGCGCGGATCCTGGCCGCCGATGGTGTTCGACCGGCCTCTCGGGCCGGGGGCGGCCGGCGGCCACGGACCCGTCCGCTACAGCGTCGCCGCCTACGTCCCCGGCACATGGGTCCGCTTCACCTTCAGCGGGCCGCGCGGCTTCGACGGCTTCCACGAATACGCCGCCCTGCCCGCCGGAGACGGGCACACTGTTCTGCGCCACACCCTCTCCATGGCCGCCCGCGGCCCGGCCGGCCTCACCTGGCCGCTCTTCTGGCGCCCGCTCCACGACGCGTGCCTGGAGGACAGCCTCGACCGCGCCGAACGCGCCTGCACCGGGGCAGTGGCAAAACCCGCGCGCTGGAGCCCCTACGTCAGACTGCTGCGAGCTCTTGGCCGCTGACGCCGGCCCGCAGGCCGTCGGCACGGGGGCGGCCGCGTCCACGCCGCAGCACAGGGGAGTGCGGCGCGGACGCGGACGCCGCGGCCCCCGGCTGCTGTTCACCAGTCACAGAATGCACTTGGTTGATCCTCATCTCGAGTGACCGGTAAGGAAGTTGGCCTCCTCGGCCACGGGGGACGAAGCAAGGTGCTAGCCCGTGAAATGCCATAACGAATAGTTCTGGCACTCAGCACGACCAGCTCTTGGACTTCTAGATCGTGTGCCGCCAGGCTGGAGGCACAGGGCAGGCCGCCAGAGGCCCGGCCCGCAGAAGGAGCAAGAGGAGCCGATTCGCCATGAGCCCCACCCCTCGCACCCGCGCCACCGAGCCCGAGGATCTGGCCCGGATGTTCGTGGAGCGCGCCAACGCCGGTGATGCCGAAGGGCTCGCCGAGCTCTACGAGGAGGATGCCGTCGTCGCCTACCCGCCGGGGTCGCAGACCGTCGGCCGGGCGGCGATCCTCGCCCTGTACCGGCAGATGATGGCGCAGGCGCCGCGCTTCGAGGTGGAGGAGCCGCTGCCGACCGTGCGCAATGGTGACCTGGCCGTCACCTCGACGCGGCCCGCCGACGGTACCGGCGGCCGTGTCCAGGTCGCCCGGCGGCAGGCGGACGGCACCTGGCTGCGCATCATCGACCGCCCCGAGATCGCCGGCTGATCATGCGCGTCCTCATAGCCGGGGCCGGGATCGGCGGTCTGACGGCCGCCCTTGCCCTGCACGCGGCGGGCATCGAGTCGTCCCTGGTCGAGGGCGTCCGTGAACTCCGCCCGCTGGGTGTCGGCATCAACCTCCTCCCGCACGCCGTGCGGGAGCTCACCGACCTCGGTCTCGGTGACGACCTGGCCCGTATCGGCGTCGCCATCACCGAGAACGTCTACTGCGACCGGTTCGGGGCCACGCTCTTCACCGAGAAGCGCGGGCTCGCCGGGGGCTACGGCCGGCCGCAGTACGCCGTGCACCGCGGACGGCTGCAGATGCTGCTGCTGTCCGCGGTGCGCGAGCGGCTCGGCCCCGGCGCCGTCCGCACCGGCGCCCGGCTGACGGGGTTCGCGCAGGACGCCGACTCCGTACGGGGCCTGCTGGGCGGCACGGAGATCGCGGCGGACGTCCTCGTCGGCGCGGACGGGCTCCACTCGGCGGTGCGCGCTCAACTGCACCCCGACCAGGGGCCGCTGGCGTGGTCGGGGGTAAGGATGTGGCGCGGGGTGACCGAGCGCCGGCCCTTCCTCGGCGGCGAGTCGATGCTCATCGCGCGCGGGGCGGGCATCGTCGCACGGGGCGCGGGCAGCGAGGCGGGCCTTGAACTCATCGCGTACCCGATCGGGCCGGACCTGATCAACTGGGTGGCCCAGGTACAGGTCGCCGACCCGGGCCCGCTGCCCGGCGACGCCAACTGGAACCTCCCGGGCCGGCCGGAGGGCGTCCTTCGCCACATCGGCCACTGGAACCTCGGGTTGCTCAATGTGCCCGCCCTGATCGCCGACAGCTCGATGATCCTCGAATACCCCATGGTCGACCGGGACCCCCTGCCCTCCTGGGGCTCGGGCCGGGTCACCCTCCTCGGCGACGCCGCCCACCCCATGTACCCGGTCGGGGCGAACGGCGCGTCGCAGGCGATCGTCGACGCCCGTGCTCTGGCCGACGCGCTCGCCGACGCCGGCTGCCCGGCGGGGCTGGCCGCGTATGAGAAGACGCGCCGGGAGGCGACGGCGGCCGTGATCGCCGCCAACCGCGAGCTGCATGCCGGCGCGGGCGCCCGTACCCCCGCCGAACTCGCCCGGATCACCGAGCACTACCGGCGCGTCACGGGCGCCGACAGCCCGCAAGCCTGACCGCGCGCGGCACGACCGTCACCACTAAAGGAGTCAGCCATGGCCACCTTCGTTCTCGTTCCGGGCATGTGCCACGGCGCCTGGAGCTTCGATACGCTCACCGACCCGCTGCGGCTGCTCGGCCACCGTGTGCACGCGCTGACGCTGACCGGCGTCGCCGAGCGCGCCCACCTCCTGACCTCCACCGTGAACCTCGACACCCACATCGAGGACGTGGCCGGCGTCCTGGAGGCCGAGGACATCGAGGACGCGGTGCTCGTCGGCCACAGCTACGGCGGCATGGTGATCACCGGCGTCGCGGACCGGCTGCCGGAGCGCGTGGACTCCCTGGTCTACCTCGACGCGCTTGTCCCGCAGGACGGCGACTCCGTCTTCGGCCTCGTTCCGGCGGAGCGGGACTGGTACCGGACGGTCGGCGAAACCGGTTACGCGATCCCGCCGCTGCCGTTCTTCGACCCCCGCACCACTCCCCACCCCCTGGCCTCGGCCCTGCAGCGCATCCGCCTCAGCGGGGATCTCAGCCGCTTCCGGAGCCGGACGTACGTGTACGCCACGGAGTCGGAGTGGGATGGCGCGTCACCGTTCACCGCGCTGTACGAGCGCCTGCGGACGGACCCCCAGTGGACGACGCACGCCCTGGCAGGCAAGCACAATCTGATGCGGGACGTCCCGGAAGACCTCCTGAAGATCCTCCTGGAGTCGGCACCGGAGGCTTGAGGTACTCGCCGGCCGGGCGGCGGCCGTGCCCGCACTTTGACCAGCCGCCCGCGCCGGGCACCGTGCTCACTAGGATTCCGCCATGATCCAGGACGGTGAATCGATGCGCGGCGGCCTGTCGACGGTGCGCCGTGCGGGCGAGACCATTCTCAGACCCTGGCGTGCGTGGACCCCCGCGGTGCGGGAACTGCTGCGCCACCTGGAACAGGCGGGATTCGCCGGCGCGCCACGCGCCCTGGGTGACGGCCCCGTGGACGGCCACGAAGTGGTGTCGCTGCTGCACGGCGAAGTGGGACTGTACCCGTGGCCCCGGGCGCTCCTCGCGGACGAGGGCATCACCGCGCTCGGGCGGTGGCTGCGTGACTACCACCAGGCCGTACGCGACTTCCGGCCCTCGTCGCAAGCCGTCTGGTGCGACCCTGACACCCGCTGGCGTCCCGGGCTGATCATGCGTCACGGCGACCTCACGAGCTGGAACTCGGTCTGGGCGGACGACCGCCTGGTGGGCGTCATCGACTGGGACCTGGCCATCCCCGGCGAGGCGTTGGACGACCTCGCCCAACTGGCCTGGTACAACGTGCCGATACGGCTTCCCGACCGTCAGCGCAAGGTCGGCTACGGCGAGGCCGGAGCGCCGTTGGCGCGACGGCTGCGGCTGCTGTGCGATGCCTACGGCGCGGACCCCGCCGACGTGCTGGACGCGCTGGCACGGTTGCAGCGCACCGAGACCGAGCGGATCGCGCGCCTGGGGCCGCTCGGTGCGGACCCCTGGGCGGAGTTCCTGCGGCAGGACTTCATCCCGGACATCGAGGAGGAGCGCGCGTGGGCGCTGGCCCGCCGCGAGGAACTCCTCGGCCGCGCCTGACACGACCTGGGCGGGCCGCCGGAACGGCCGGCCGATGGCGAGAAATCCGCCGACGTGCCGACCGCGGTGACCCGCAACAGGCGGACAGCACCGCCACCCGCTGACGATGCCCGGCCACCGGCAAGGGCCGGGGCGCGCCGAGCGGTGCGCGATCAGGGCGGGATGTGCGACGGATGGCGGGTGACCCCCGTGGGCGGCGACCATGAGGATGGTCGTCATGGATCCCGAACTCGAAGCATTCGTCCCGTTCCTACCGGACCTCGACATGAACGACCCGGTCACCACCCGCAAGCACTTCGCCGAGCGTGCTGCCGCGACGCCGGCACCGGATACCTCGAACATGGAGGTCGAGGACCGTGCAGTGCCCGCCGATCCGGACGTGGCGGTGCGGATCTACCGCCCGCACCAGGCGGCGCAGGGCGCCATCATCTGGCTGCACGGCGGCGGCGGAGTCTTCGGCGACCTGGATACCGAGCACCCGTGGGCCGCCCGGACCGCGGACCTCTCCGGGGCGGTGGTGATCTCGGTCAACTACCGCCTCGCGCCCGAGCACCGGTACCCGGCCGCCCTGAACGACGCCTACGCCGTACTGACCTGGACGGCCGAGCACGCCGCCGAGCTCGGCATCGACCCGGAGCGGATCGCGGTCGGCGGCCACAGCGCCGGCGCGGGGATCGCGGCCGCGGTGGCGTTGCGGGCGCGGGATCAGCAGGGGCCGCGGATCCGCTTCCAGCTGCTCAACGAGCCCGGCCTCGACGACCGGGAACAGACGTGGTCACGGCAGCACTTCACCGATACGCCCTGGATGAACCGCGACAAGATCGCCGCATCGTGGCGGCACTGTCTGGGCTCCCAGCCCGCCACGCCGTACGCCGCCCCCGCGCGGGCCGCCGACCTGACCGGCCTGCCACCGGCCTACATCGCCACCGCGGAGCTCTGCCCGAACCGCGACGAGGACATCGCCTACGCGCTGCGCCTGCTGCAGGCAGGCGTGTCGGTCGAGCTGCACCAGTGGCCCGGCACCTTCCACGGGTCACAGGCGATCCAGTCCGCCGAGGTCTCGCAGCGTCAGATCGCCGACCTCGCCGCGGCCCTGCGCCGCGCGCTGGCCTAGATCGCGCGTGAATGTCGAAGGGCAGACACAGGGAGAGCGCGCCCCCGTGCCCTCGGACTGATCAATCATCAATTGACCATGAAAAGGCGGATGTCTTGAAGAACCGACTGATGATATGTGCAAGCGTGGCGGCGCTGGTTGCTTGTGCGGGCACGGCCACGGCAGCTCCCGCGCCCCACGAGACACGGGCCGTCCCGGCGGGCGGCGGTCTCGATCCCGCAGAGCTGAAGTCCGCCATGGACGGTGTCCACCGCGCGGGGGTGCCGGGCGTGTACGGCGAGGTGCGCGATGCCGGCCGGACATGGCGCGGCGCTTCCGGGGTCGCCGATGTCAGGACCGGCCGTCCCGTCAGGCCCGACATGCGGCAGCGCGTCGGCAGCGTCACCAAGACCTTCACCGCCGCCGCCGTCATGCAGCAGGTCGAGCAGGGCCGGATCCGGCTCGACGCCCCGATCGGCGACTATCTGCCGCATCTGGTGCCGGGGGAGCGCGGCAGGAAGATTACGGTCCGGATGCTGCTCAACCACACCAGCGGCCTCCCCGATTACACGCCCTACGCGTTCCCCTCCCTCCAGGCGTTCCCTTCTCTGCCGGACGTCTCGACCAAGAGCCTGGACGACAACCGGTTCAGGCAATTCCGCCCGGCCGAGCTGATCGAGCTGGGGCTCGCGGCGCCTCCCACCGGTGAGCCCGGAGGCCCCACCGGGGTGTACTCCAACACCAACTACCTGCTCCTCGGCCAACTCCTGGAGCAGGTGACCGGTACCCCGGCCGAGGAGTACATCACCCGGAACGTCATCGAGCGTGCCGGGCTCCGGCACACCGAGTTTCCGGCCGGGCCGCGTATCGAGGGACCGCACTCGCGGATGTACGAGGCGCTGTGGGGCGTGAGCGACCCGCCGCGCGACTACAGCGTCTACAACATGTCCTGGACGGGGACGGGGGCCGCTCTGGTATCGACCATGGAGGATCTCAACCGTTTCTATGGCAAGTTGCTCGACGGCAAGATCGTCAACCGGTTGTCACTGGCGCAGATGCAGCGCACGATCCCGGTCATCGCCCTGGACGGATCGACGATCGAGTACGGCCTCGGCCTGCACAAGGTCACAAGGCCGGGCTGCGGCACCTTCTGGGGCCACGACGGCACGGTCTGGGGGGCCGGAACGATCTCTCTGACCCGGGCCGACGGCAAGCGTCAGATGTCCGTCGCGGTCAACCTCCAGAGGTGGAACAAGCCGGACTCCTCGGGGAAGCCACAGCCCCACCCCATCGACTCCGCGCTGTCGACGCTGTACCGGCAAGCGATGTGCGGCAACGCCGCCCAGGCCGAGAATGCCTCGCACGCCTGAAGGGTCCGCTCCGTAGTCGGAGCACCGCACGCTCGCTGACCGAGGGCGTTGGACGGGACGACGGCAACGTCGCCGCGGTGTGGCGGCTCCCGGACTCCCTGCGAGACAGCGTGTCGAATACGCGCTGGTCAGGGCCGCGCCGGGCTGGCATGGGCATCGCCGGAGCAGCCCGGTGCGGCCGCCCCGGGCACTTCCTGTCCTTCGATGACGGCAGTCAGGCCGTCGAGAAGTGCCTTGAGGCCGAATTCGAAGAGCGCGTCGAGATTCACGTCATAGCCCGCGGTGAGGGATCCGACGACCTTGGCGAAGGTCGGGAAGCGGCCGGATTCCACCAATCCCTGGAGGGCGGGGGCGCGGCTGTCCATCCACTGGTCTTCCGACTGTCCCGTGGAGGCTTCGGCGTGCGCTTCCATCTCCAAGTGCACCGCCAGGCCCTGGACATGGCTGTAGAGCAGGACGTGGATGTCGAACAGCGTGGTGGGGTCGAGGCCGTGTCCGTCGAGGGCGCCCAGCATCCACTCGCCGTGGACCATCAGATTGGGGACGAGCAACGGGCGCGTGAGAGAGCCGAGCTGGGCCAACCACGGGTGCTTCCGGTACAGGCTCCACAGGGTCCGTGCGCCCAGCTCGATGCGGGTACGCCAATCCTCGGGGGCGTCGGCGGGGTAGGGCTCCGCGCCGAACGCGGCATCGGCCATGTGCAGGACGAGGTCTTCCTTGCTCGGGACGTACCGGTAGGTCGACATCGCCGCGACACCGAGCCGGGCCGCGACGCCGCGCATGGAGAGCGCCGAGAGTCCTTCGGCGTCGGCGATCTCGGTGGCGGTACGGACGATCCGGTCGAGGCTCAGCTCCTGCTCGGGGTCAGGGGCGGGTGAGGGGCGCCTGCGGGCCGGCGCGGCGGGGGCGGGCCCGGCGACGACCGTGCCGATTCGGGGGCGGGCCTCGACAAGTCCCTCCAGGCGCAGGGTGGTCAGGGCCTTGGTGGCCGTGGCGAGCGCGACGCCCCATTCCCCGGCGATCTGCCGGGTGGAGGGGACCCGGTCCCCGGGGGCGAGTTCACCGTCCGCGACGCGCCGCCGGATCTCGGTGACGATGCGCAGATAGGGCGGCTCACCGGTTGCGCCTGTGGCCCTCGTCACGTCCTGCCGCCTTCCTGTCCTGTACTAGTGCAGAGGGTAGCAGCGACAACGTCGAACGGGAGGCGCCTGTCCTAGTACAGAAGGCCTTTTGGGCCAGTTGAGGAGGCTGCGCGTACGGCGTACGTTCAGCGTGCGTACCCCGTACATAGAATTGAGGAGCTTGTCATGCAGACCGTACTCATCTCCGGTGGCGGCATCGCCGGTCCTGTCCTCGCCTACTGGATGCGCCGTCACGGCTTCGCGCCCACCGTCGTCGAACGCGCCCCGGGGCAACGCCCCGGCGGCCAGGCCGTGGACATCCGAGGCGTCGCGCTCGACGTCGTCGAGCGGATGGGCCTGCTGGAACAGGCAAGGAGCGTCCGCACCCGGATGCGCGGTATGTCGATCCTCGACCCCGAAGGCCACGAGGTCGACCGTTCCACCGAGGCGACCTTCAGCAGCGGCCGGCTCGACAGCGAAGACATCGAGGTGCTGCGCGAGGACCTGGTACGGATGGTGTACGAACACACGCGCGCAGGCGTCGAGTACCTCTTCGGCGACAGCATCACCGCGCTCGACGAGGGCGAGAGCGGCGTGCGCGTCGACTTCGCGCACGGACCGTCCCGCGTCTTCGACCTCGTGGTCGGGGCCGACGGCCTCCACTCCACCGTACGGCGCCTGACCTTCGGCCCCGAGGAGCGTTACGCCCACCACCTGGGCAGTTACCTCTCTGTGTTCAGCGCGGACAACTTCCTCGGACTGGACGACTGGCAGATGTGGCTGCGGGACGGCGACACGGGCTTCGGCATCATGCCCGTACGCGGCAACACCGAACTCAGGGTCGCCTTCGGCTTCGAGTCCGCCCCCCTCGCCCACGACCTCCGCGACGGCGGCGCCCTGCGGCGGCTCGTCGTGGACAAGCTCGCCTCGATGCGGTGGGAAGGGGCCCGCCTGGCCGAGGCCGCCGGAACCGCGCCCGACTTCTACTGCGACGCCATGGCCCGGATACGCATGGACCAGTGGTCGCGAGGCCGGGTGACCCTGCTCGGAGACGCCGGCTACTGCCCTTCCCCCCTCTCGGGGCAGGGCACCAGCCTGGCCCTCGTCGGTGCCTACGTGCTGGCCGACTGCCTTGCCCAGGCCACCGGCGACCACCGCACCGCGTACGCCCGCTACGAGCAGCGCATGCGCCCCTTCGTCACCCTCAACCAAGCCCTGGCCACGGAGAATCCCGGCGGACCCGCCTCGGAGGAATCCGTCGCGCGCGCCAAGAACGCACTCTCACTGGAGCGCTGATCCCCGGCCCCGAAGGGAACCGCGCCCGGCCTCGGCCCGGGGCGCCTGCCTGGTACCGGTAGACCCGTCGGTCGTCCTCGGCAGGCAGGCCGGATCACGTTCTTGTCGGGTCCCAGCACAGCAGTTGGCGGGAAACCTGACGTCGCGCCTCTATCGCGTTGTGGGTCCAGGGGTACGGCCATAGGGTCAACGGTATGTCTGTACGTCTTCGTATGCGTCAAGCACTGCCGGAAGCGATGCGCGCCCGTGACAAGGCCGCGGTGAGTGCGCTGCGCGCGACACTTGCCGCGCTGGACAACGCTGAGGCGGTGCCCGTGGACGAAGCCGGGCTCCGCGGCGTGGCCCTCGAGCATGCGCCGGTGGGTGCCGGCGCCACCGAAGCACCACGGCGTGAGCTGAGCGCGCGCGACATGGTCGATGTTGTGCGCGCCGAGGTCGCCGAACGGCTGGACGCCGCAACGCAGTTGACCGCGCTCGCGCATGCTGACCGAGCCGCGCGCCTCCGCGCGGAGGCCGCCGTGCTGCTTCGGTTCCTTGACGAGCCCGGCACCGCATAGGTCACAGCACCACGTCGCCTCCCGGACAGACGGAGCAGCAGGGCCCGGAACCGGATCGCGGCCCCCCGTCATGCCCCCCGGGCCCCGATGCTGCGTTTGCCGCGTGTAGCGCCCGCGTCAGGCGAGCACGGCTCCCAGCAGGCCGCCGCGACCTCCTCCGGGAGCCCGAAGCGTCCGGCGGCGATCTGGCTGGTCCCCGCCTCCACCTCTGCCTTGGTCAACCCGGCAGCGGGATACATCGGGGTGTCGATGCAGCCGGGGCTGACGGAGTTGACGCGGATTCCGCGCGGGGCGAGTCCCGCGGTCCAGGTGGCCGTGACGGGCTCGGACCCCGATACTCCCGCCAGTGCGTGGCTGATGTGGTCGCTGAGGTGAGCCAGCCAATCGGCCCGTGCGCTGCCGAGGAGGTGGTCGCCGTGCGGGACGGACAGATAGCTGCCGTGTGGTGCCAGACGGGCCAGGGGCTCGCCGTTCGTCACGCCGGGGATGGCGTCCTGGCCTCCGTCGACGACCAGCAGCGGGGCCGCGATGCGGGGGGCCAGGGAGGCGAGGTCCACATGGGCGGCGAACGCGCGGGCGGCATCGTACCCACCAGTGCGTCGGGCCATGATGTCGCGTACCGGCGGAGGAAGCTCGTCCCAGTCGAGACGGAAGGGACCGCTGACGGTGGCGACCGCCGCCACCCGCGTCTCCAGCGCCGCTGTCCGGGTCGCGAAGTAGCCGCCCAGACTGAGGCCGACGAGCCCGATGCGTGGTACGCCGAGGGCGTCGACGACTCGTCCCACGATCTGCTCGTAGTCCGGTCGGAGGACCGTCGTGGCCGCGAGCACGCCCTGCCCCGGGCCGTCCATCGCGAACACGGCCAGCCCTCTGGCCAGCAGCGCGGAGACCAGGTCGAGGAACTCTTCCTTGGCCGAGTCCAGGCCGGGAACGACGACGACGGTGCCGGGCGCGTCGGAGGGCCCGCGAAGCCAGCCGGTGAATCCCTCGCCGCTCACACGCCGGGCGCCGGGCTCCAGCACCGTGACCGCCCTGCCCAGGGCGTCGTCCGCCTCGGCGGCGGCACGGCCGGCCTCCGCGTACGGCGCCAGTGTGGCCAGGTGGAACCACCGGGCCGCCATCAGCAGGTACTCACCCGCGGAGACGGACGATCCCGCGTTGTCCGCGCGCTGGAGGTAGGAGTGCCCGGTGCGCAGGAAGGACGGCCCCCAGTCGGCGACGGAGGTGAGGTCTTCGGTGACGCGACGGTATTCATGCGGGTCGACGCCCGCGCCGGTGGCGCGTGTCCACTGGGCCGCGGCGAATTCGGTGGCGCTCAACGTCCCTCTCCCGTCAGCAGAACAGCCTTGCCGCGTATCCGCCGCTCCCGCAGGTCGACCAGGGTGTCGGCGGTGTCCGCCCAGTCGGCGATCCGGCCGATCTCCGGGTGGAGCCCGCCCCGTTCCACAAGGCGCACCAAGGCCGCGAGATCGGGGCCGTAGGGGGCGCCGGCGTAGTGGAAGTGCTGGATCGTGACACCCGCGGGCCCGCCCAGGAGCTCGAAGAAGTCGAGGGTCACCGGACTGCGGCTCGCCTGCCCGAACCACAGCAACAGGCCACCCGGGCGCACCTTGGAGAGGGCGATCGGCAGGCTCCGTCCGCCCGTGGACTCCAGCACCACGTCGAACGGCCCCTGGGCCGCCGCGACATCGTGCACCACCTGCGCGCCCAGCTCCGCGAGCCGCTCGCCGCGCACCGGCGTGGCCGTCACCGCGGTCAGCTCGGCCCCGGCCCCTACGGCCAGTTCGGTGACGTAGTGGCCGACGCCACCCGAGGCGCCGGTCAGCAGCACCCGTCGGCCGGCCAGGGAACCGGCCGTACGCAGCAACCGCAGGGCGGTGATCCCGGCCAGGGGCAGGGCCGCCGCCCGTACGCTGTCGATGCCGTCCGCGAGCACCGCGAGCGAGTGCGTGGGCACGGCGGCGTATTCGGCCCACCCTCCCTGCGCCGGATGACCCACCACGCGGGTACCGATGCCGGGGCCCGAGCCGTCGGCCGCGGCCTGCACGACGAGCCCTGCGATGTCCTTGCCGGGCAGCAGCCCCGGCCGGGGGTGTTCGAGGAGGAACGTCTCGCCCCTGTTCGGCGCGAACGCCTCGACCTTGATCAAAGCCTCACCGGGCTCCGGCGTGGGCTGGGCGACCTCGGCGAACGCGACCGGCCGCGCCGTGTCACCCGTGGGAATCAGTCTTCGCATGCCGAGGATGCAACCCCCGCACCCGCCCCGCGATCCAACAACGAACAAGCAAGGCTGACAACTTTTGGTTGTCACCTATGGTGAGAGCCATGGATCTCGACCTGGCACAGGTACGTGCCTTTGTGCGCGCCGCCGAGGAACTGCACTTCGGGCGGGCGGCCGGGACTCTCGCCATCTCTCAACAGGCGCTGTCCAAGAGGATCGCGCGGCTGGAATCCCTGCTCGGCACCGAGCTGTTCCAGCGCGATGGCAGCGGGGTGAGCCTCACCGCGGCCGGACAGCGTTTTCTCCCACCGGCCCGGCAGACCCTGGCCACCGCCGACGCCGCGGTGGCAGAGGCGGTCGGAAAGGACCGTCCGCTGCGCGTGGACGTGTGGGGGCACCTCTACGCGCCGATGCGAACGCTGGCCCAAGTGGAGGGGCAGACGGGGGATTTGGTGCTGGGTCACGGGCGCGATCTCCCGTCGGTGACGGCGGCGCTGCTGCACGGAGACATCGACGCGGCCTTCGGCCGGGTGCACCCCCCGCTGCACACGGGGCTGACACACCGCCTCGTCCGCCTTGAGCCGGTGGACGTCGTACTGAGTGCGGACCATCCGCTCGCGGCCGAACCGGCGCTGCGCCCGGACCAACTGCGCGACAGCGTGCTGTGGGCACCCGGTGCGCTGGACCGGCTCGACTTCCTCCACCAGTTCGCCGAACGATTCGACATCCGGGACAGGGCCGCGAGTGTCAACCTGGGGCTCGCCCACTTCCTCGCCGCGGTGGCCGGCGACCCGCGACGCTTCTCGCTGCTGCCCGCCGACGTACCCCTGCCGGAGATTGCGGGGTTGCGCTCCGTCCCGCTGGTCGATCCCACACCGCTGTACGCCTGGTCGCTGTTGTGGCGGGCCGGCAACGTGCACCCGGGGCTGAACGATCTGACCGCCGCCTGCGCCGCGGAAGCGGGACGCAGTCGATGGCTGGAGTACGACCCGGCTCACGACTGGCTTCCCGAACCGCCCCTGGCGCGGGGGTGAACGGCATGGGCGCCGCCGGGGGCGGTGTTCTGTTCGGTGGTGTGTCGTGCCAGGCAGTGGTGGGCGGAACGGCGGTTGCGCACGCGGCCTGCGGTCGTCCAGGGTGATGACGGCGAGGGCGCGTGCCCGGACCGTGCCCCGGCTCGGCACGGCCCGCAGGCGCTGACCTTGTTCCGGTCGCCCAGTGCGACACGGTTTCGTGCCCACCTCGCGGTGGGCGACGCGGCTGAACGCCTCGCCCACCGCGAGGACTCGGCCCACGTCAGGACGTGGGGCCGGTCGGCGGTCCGTCGGATCTGGTGGGCGGCCCGGGCCAGGGCGGCAGGTCAGCGCCTCCGGCCGTCGCGCAGCTCCAGCCGCTCGCCCGGGAACCGCTCACGGAAGCCGCGGTCGTGCGAGACCGCGACCACCGCTCCCGGGTATGCCGCGAGTGCCGCCTCCAGGTCCTCGACCAGGTCGAGCGCGACGTGGTTCGTCGGCTCGTCGAGCACGAGAAGGTCCGCGGGACGGGTCACCAGGCTCGCGATCTGCAACCGCCGCTGCTGCCCCGCGGACAGCGCCGCGACCGGCACGTGCAGGTCCTCCTCACGGAACAGGCCCAGCGCCAGCAACTGTTCGGCATGCTCCTCCGGCAGCCCGGGCCGCCCGGCCGCGAAGGCGCCGAGCAGCGGAAGCCGCGTGGAGCGCACGGGCAGTTCCTGCGCCAGGTACCCGATCCGAGCAGGGCGGCGTACCGTGCCCGCGTCCGGCTCCAGGTCGCCCGCCAGAACGCGCAGCAGCGTTGTCTTGCCCGCCCCGTTCTCGCCCGTGACCAGCAGCCGCTGCCCGGGTGCGATCGCCAGCAGCCCGTCCAGGCGCAGCCGCTCGCCGACCGCTACGCCGTCGAGCTCGGCGAGCGGGGGGTCGACGGGGCGGTCGACCGGGCGGCCGCTGCCTGCCGCCGACAGCGTCGCCGCGAACCGCAGCGGTTCAGGCGGCGCGGCCACCGGGTTGCGCCGCAGATGGGCCAGCCGCTCCCGGACCGACCGCACCTGCCCGCCGAGCTTCGCCTCGTGCGAGCGCCGGTGCTTACCGAAGCCCTGCCGCGGGTCCTTGCCGGTGACGGCCAGCCGCTTCCCGGCGGCCTCGAGCAGTTCTTCGGCACGGGCCACCTCCTGAAGCCATTCCGCGTGTCCCTGCTCCGCGCGGCGTCGGGCGGCGGCCTTCGCGGCGCGGTAGCCGGCCCAGCCGTCGCCGTACCGGTGCACCGTGCGCGCATCCCGGTCGACCTCGAGGATCGTGGTGGCGATGCGTTCCAGGAAGCCGCGGTCGTGGGTGACCGCGACGACCGTGCCGCGGTGCGCGCGCAGGTGCTCCTCGAGCCAGCGCACGGCCCCCGCGTCGAGGTGGTTCGTCGGCTCGTCGAGGAGCAACAACTCGGGAGCGGCGGCCAGCACGCAGGCGAGCGCGAGCCGTGACTGCTCGCCGCCGGAGAGCGAGCCGAACTCGCGGCCGCGGGTGATCCCGGCGAGCCCGAGCCCGTACAGGGCGGCGTCGACGCGGGCGTCCGCGTCATACCCGCCGCGCCCCTCGTACGCGCTCAGCAACTCCCCGTACGCGACGAGTTCGCCCTCCGACGCCTCACCGAGGCGCTCCTCCGCCGTACGCAGCCGGCGCTCCATGTCGCGCAGTTCGGCGAGGGCGAGGTCGACGGCGTCCTGCACGGTGCGGTCCGGGTCGAGGTCAAGGGTCTGGGCGAGGTGGCCGGTGCCGCCGGGGAAGCTGACGGTGATCTCCCCGGCGTCCGGCGCCTCGGCCGCGGCGAGCAGCCGCAGCAGGGTGGACTTGCCGGAGCCGTTCTCGCCGATGACCGCGGCCTTCTCGCCCGGGCGGACGGTGAAGGAGACCTGGTCGAGGACGGCCCGGGTGCCGAAGGACTTGGTGACGTCCCTGACGGACAACTGCGCCACGGCAGCGGGCGCGGTGGTACAGGCGCGTTCGAGCATGTGACTTTCCCTGGGGATGTGAAGTGTCTACGGGCAGCAGAAACGGCGGCATCGGCCGTGCCCGGACTCAGAGAAAGTAGAAAAAAGCCATGCGCCCACTGTAGCAAGACGATCCGTCTCGCCTCTAGTGGTGCGCTTCGAATTCTTTGCTCCGCGTCTCCGTGCCACCGAGCCACCGCGTCTCCGATCCCGGGTGTGGTGTCACGACGCCTCCGGCGCGCTACTCGGCCTGCCGTCAACGAAGTTGGGCGCCAACAGCATGCCGGTAGGCTCCCGGCATCGATCCGCAGCCGTCCGGTGCCCGGGCCAGGTGCAAGATCTCCGCTCACGCGTGGAAAGGTCTTGCCGTGGACAGGTTCGAGCCGAATGAGAAGACGCCGGCACGCGAAGGCATCTGCCTGCTGACCGTCGTCAGCCCGCGCAGGGGCGAAGGCAACAGCCCGACCGGGATCGTCGGCCGGTGCCTGGCCCGACAACTGCTCGGCATGGGCCGACAAGTGCGAGTGATGGCCGAGCCGGACCAGTGCGGTGGCTGGCCTGACGCGGTCGACGTCGTGGAAGGTTCCATCACCCGGCCACGGGAGTGCGCCCGAGCCTTCGACGGTGTCGAGGCCGTGTTCCTCGCCGGCGCACACCCGTCGACGGTCCAGGACGCCCTCGCCTTGGCGCGAAACGCCTCCGCCCGTAAGGTCGTTCTGCTGTCATCACACGGGCCGGAGTACGAAGAGGCGTATCCGCCGGAATCCTGGTTCTGGCTGGCGATCGAGAAGGCGGTGGAGCACTCGGATATCGCCTGGACGCACATCCGGCCGTCGGCCGTGATGGGTGCCGCCATCGAGGGCACCTACCCGGCGACAGGGTCGGACTGGCCGGAGTCCATACGCGCCGACGGGGTGGTCCGGGAGGCATTCCTCGGCCAGGGCCACTACCCCTTCATCCATGAGGAGGACCTCGCCGCCGTCGTCGCCGCGGCCCTGATCAGCGACGATTACACCGGGACGGTAGTCGAGGCTGTGGGCCCGCCGCTGAGCACACTGTCACGGATACGGAGCATCGGCGCCGCTCTCGGCCGCGACATCGGCACGGTCGATCTGGCGGCGGACGAGAGCCGCGATACCTGGCGACGTCTCGGCTGGCCGGACGGTGCGATCGACGTGACGCTGTACGCACTTGAGGAGTACGGCGCCCACTTCGCCGAACTCATCCAGTGGACACTCGACCAGCGCCCGAGTGTCCAGGACATCATCGGGCGCCCGCTGCGCACTTTCGACGACTGGGCGCGGGAGAACACCGACTCATTCCGCTGACGGGAGTGTGCCTGGCGCTGCCCCCGGCCGGGGCCGTCGGGAAGCTGGAGTTTCCGCATGGTGTGAGGCGGAGGCGGGTGCGGGGCCGCGCGCGGGTCAACCCGGCGGGTGTGTGGTGTTCCTGGAGGGCGGTGCCGGTGAGGTGGCGGGGGCCACACCGTGCGCACCGTAGCGGTCGCTGGCGGCACCACCCTGACCATCACCGTAGGACGCGGCGGCGCCCGTGGTGAGGGAGGAGACAAGGGTGCCGGAGGCCAGGAGAACACCTCTCGCCGCGGTGGGCGCGGCGGCAAGGACGGAACCGCCGGAGGCGACGGCGGGTCCAGCTCCCTGGCACTGCCCGACGGCAGCACTCCCGCGGTGGTCGAGGGAGGAAAAGGAGGCCAGGCCGGGAAGGCGGGAAAGGCGGCCCCGGCGACGGAGGTGGTCGGGCGGGAAACGGCCACGCCAACGACGAAGTAGGGAACGGCGACCCGGGCGGGACAGGAAACGGCGCCCTCTGGGCGACAGGTGCCGACCGCCACGGTGCCGGGCAGACGAGTCCAGCCAGCCCACCACCGGGACGATGAAGGTCTTGGCCGCTCCCGCGGCGGCCTGACCACAAAGATCCACTTAGTTGGTGAGGGCGGCCTGCGGCCCCTGGCCCTACTGATCACACCCGGCCAATGGGGCGACGCGCCTCAGATGATTCCGGTCCTGGAGCGCATCCGCGTCCCGCGGCCGAAGGGCGGGCACCCGCGCACCCGCCCGGACCCCCTCAGCGGCGATCGTGCCTACAGCTCTCGGCGCAACCGCCGCTACCTGCGGCCCCGACAGATCAAGCACACCATCCCTGAGCCGAGGAATCAGCAGGCCAATCGCTTGCACCGCCCGGGGAGAGCCCCGCCGCCTTAGGGTGCGAGGATCACTTCGTACGACTCGAACTCGAGTATGCGGTCCGAGACGACGGCCCGGCCGAGTTCACCGCCCGCTCCCGTGTTGTCTTTCAGGGGCACATGGGCCCGGATACACGGCGCGTTCTTACCATGGGGGCTTTCCCGTACGACCTCCACGCGCCACACCCCGTCGGTCTTCCTGGGAATGATCTCCGTGCACTCGGAGCCGTTCGTGCCGCCCTGCACAGCTCTGGCGAAGGGAAACTCGTCACAGGAGTCGTCCGTGACACTGGGGTCCTTCTTGAACGGTAGCGGGGCCGCCGTGCACGACTGCCGGCGCTTCTTGTTCGCCTCCTTGTCACCGCCGGCATTGCGTTGCAACGGCCTCGTCGGGGTACCGAAGTCGTTGCCGCTGAGGCTGCTCTGCGCCCACGCGTAGGCGATGGCGGCAGCCCCATAGGCGGATTCGCGGATGGTCACGTTGGCCAGGTGTCCCATCACGATGCAGCCGGGATAGCCGCCGACCTCCGCATCACAGCGCAGCTCGCGGCCGTTGTTCCAGGTCGACGGGATCGGGCTGCCGGGTATCTCGAGGATGTTTTCGAACGATGTGTAGGTGGGGGTGATGAGCGTATGAGTGTCCTTGGCGACAGCGGACGTGAAGGACAGGTGCCCGATCTCCTCGTCGCCCAGCTTCAGCTCGACGGGCGCGCCGCCCCAGGCCGGTGAGGTCACGGTGCACAGTCCGCTGCAGGTGGCGGACAGTTCCATCGACACGGTCTTCGCCTCACCCTCCATCTCGGTGGCCTTGACGGCGATGTTCTCCGTCCACTCCGCTTTGGAAGAGCTCAGGCGGGCGAAACTCAAAGCCACGACGACGGCGCGGCCTGTCTCCTTGCCTTTGCTGTCGAAGCCCCAGATCGTGATCTTCTCGCCCCAGCAGTAGTTGTGCCGGTCGGAGTCACGGCCGTTCTTGCACGGACCATCCGAGGCCTCCCACACGCCGGGCGCGGTCATAGCGGCAGGCGCGGCTATGGGCACCGCCTTGGTACAAGTCCAGCCCGCGGCGGTGGCCTTGCAGGCGCCGTAGCCCTTGGGGGCGACCTTGGTGGGTGCGGCGGCGGCCGGTGAGGTGCCCAGGGCGAGGAGGGTCGCGGTGAGGGCGAGTGCGGCCACGGTGGCGAGCAGGCGTCTGAGGCGTTTCACAGGGTGGTTCCCCTCGATCGGTGGTGTACGGGGCCACTAGGGATCGAACCGGTCCGGCACCGTGCGCACAGGGCCAGAACCAGCCCCTCCACGATCGTTTTTGACCCGTTGCGGACTCACACCGCCATCCTCGGGGCCACTACGGTCACCCCTTGACTGGACACCGACAATCAGGGGGAAGGGCAACGATGCGCCCCACCAGACCCGTCAGTCGCATAAGCAGAACACTCATGGCCTGTGCCGCCTCGGCCGCCGTAGCCACCGTGGGACTTGCCGTCTCACCGGCCGCCGCCGCACCCGCCACCACCACGACCACCACGCAGGCCGAGCCCGGCGGCGCCTGCACGGCGGCCGACCTCGGGACACGGCATCCGTACATCAAGGCCTCCGAAGTGACCCCGACGATCACCCACTTCAAAGGCTGGTACGTCACCAACGGCTCGACCGGCACCCAGTCCGTCACCACCAGCGTCCAGACGACCATCTCGGTGTCCGTCGGCGTCACCGGCAACGTCGAAGGCGGCTTCGCCGTCGAGACGCTCGGCAAAGTCGGCGCGAGCCTGGGCCTGAACGTGCAGGTGAACTACACCTCCACCAGCAGCGCGTCGACGTCCGTCACGTGGAACTTCCGCAATCCCGGCTATTACGGCCTCTACAAGGGCACCAAGAAGGTCACCGGCACCTACGGCAGCCTCAACTGCAACCGTGTCCAGCAGAACGACGGCAGCTGGGCGCTGAAGTGGATCGAAGGGGCCGACACCGGCAGCTACACCACCTACACCACCCTCGAAGAAGGCGCGGTGCGCTGCGAGGACACGGTCCCCGCCAACAGCATCATGCGCAAGGCGCAGAACCTCCTCGACTGCGGCTCCGCCACCGCTACCGCCAAGCACCCGGCCGGGCCCGTCCCCTCAGCGAAGGCCGACCGGGCCAGGCACGAAGCCGAGAAAGCCGCCAAGGCTGAGAAGAGCGTGAAGGCCACCGGGAGCCCGGCCCCCGCCACGCGGGCCGCCCTGAACTGCCAGCCCGGCGCCTACAAGATCGACGTCCCCGGCAAGCCCCTGAACTGGAGCGCACCGCTGCTGGCCAACGACGGCATCCGCCTGCGCGAATCGAACTGGACCAGCGCCCACCTGGACAACTGGCGCCTGTGCAACGTGACGGAGCGCAACGGAGTCCTCGAGGCGTCCCTGTGGAACTGGGGCAACGGCGGTTGCGCGACCATCCCGGCGGACATCGCCAACCGGGAACAGGCCTACCTCACGACGGCCACCTGCGGTGAGGACGACCTCCAGCGGTTCTACATCTACCGCGACGTACCCGGCAGCTCGAAGATCGGTGTGCAGAACAAGTACACAGGCTCCATGTTGGGTCACGACCGGTACGCGGATGGGGAGTTGATCCGCCAGTTCTCCAGCGGCAGGCAGGACGGTACGGGTACGTACACCCTGACCGGAGTCTGACGGCCCCCACTCCGTGAGCGCGGCCCCGCACGTGAACCCCCGACCTGCCCGGTTCCGTGCGGGGCCTTCCGCGTCTCTGCCCCGAGCCCAGCCTCGGGAACCGGTGTCCGTGGCCGAATACCCCCTATTGCATGCGGCGAACCCCTTCCAGGGCGGTTCGCGCTTCAACTCGACTACATCCGCCTTGTGGCGGGTGTGGACGGCCACGACATCGACTGCAAGGTCGACGGGTTCGGTCCCATGCGGCTCAAGTCCAGTGTGGTCAAGAGAGCCCGACCCGGTACATCGGCGCTCGTAGCGGCGCGTTCGTTCCGTCGAGCGCCCAAGCCGTAGGCTGCACGTCGCGGCCGGTAGGTATCCGGACGAGTCGGGCCGCCTCCGCTACCTCTGGCCGTCGCCCACCTCGACCAGCCCCGTCTCGTACGCGGCGATCACCGCCTGGGCCCGGTCACGGGCGCCGAGTTTCCCGAAGACACTGGTGATGTGGTTCTTCACGGTCGACACACTAATGGCCATCGACCCCGCGATCTCCGCGTTGTCGAGCCCCGTGGCCATCAGCCGCCATACCTCCAACTCCCGTGGTGTGAGCTCGCTCGTGCTCACGACGGGTGGCTTCGGGCGGTGCGGGGCCCTGACGTAGGTGGAGATCAGCCGGGTCAGCAGCCGGGGCGCGACCGTGGCCTCCCCGGTGTGCACCACCCGGACCGCCGCGACCAGTTCTTCCGGCGAGATGTCCTTGGGCAGGAACCCGTAGGCACCCGCGCGCAGCGCGGCCACCACGTACTCGTCCATGTCGAAGGTGCTCAGCGCCAGCACCCGGCACCCGGGCAGCTCCCGCGCCAGTTGACCGGTCGCGGCGACCCCGTCCAGTACCGGCATCCGGATGTCCATCACCACGACGTCGGGCCGTAGCCGGTGCGCGAGGGCCACCGCCTCCGCGCCGTCCCCCGCCTCGCCCACGACCTCGAAGGCAGGGTCGGGCGAGAGGATCAGCGCCAGCCCACGCCGGACCAGCGGCTGGTCGTCCGCGATCAGCACCCTGATCATCCGCCTGCCCGGCACGTCCCCCATCGCATCCCCCATCACTTCGCTCATCGCAGCGCCCCCTCATCGGACTTCAACGGCAGCCGGGCCGACACCAGGAACCCGCCCTCGTCCAACGGCCCCGTCTTCAGCGTGCCGCCGTGCAGCAGGACCCGTTCCCGCATCCCGATCAGGCCGTATCCAGAGCCAGCCCCGGAACCCGACCCGAATCCCGCATCCGACCCCGAGCCGTCGTCCGTCACCTCCACCGTCACCTCGTCCGGGCCGTACGTCAGCCGTACGGACGCCCGCGACCCGCCCGCGTACCTGCGTGCGTTCGTCAGCGCCTCCTGGACGATCCGGAACACGGTCAGGCCCACGCTCGACGGCAACGGGCGCTCCTCGCCCCGCACGTCGAGTGCGGTGGACAAGCCCGCCCGGCACGACTCGGCGACGATCCGCTCCAGGTCCCCGACCCCCGGCTGCGGGGCGGTCGGCTCATCCTCCGCCTCCTCCCCGGCCCGCAGCACGTCCAGCAGCTGCCGCATCTCCCGCAGTGCCATCCGCCCGGACCCCTCCAGGGTGACCAGCGCCTCCCTGGCCACCTCCGTGTCACGGGAGAGGTTGGCGCGGGCGCCCCCGGCCATCAACTGCATGGTGGTGATGTGGTGGGCCACGATGTCGTGCAACTCCCGTGCGATGCGCCGCCGTTCGTCGGCCACGGCGCGGTCGGCGAGCAGCCGGCGGTTGGCCTCGATGTCCCTGTGCCAGCGGTTCATCACGGTCGCGGCGATGACGACGAGCAACCCGGCGGCCCCGTTGCCCACCAGGTCGACGATCCTCGGCTGGGACCACGGCGTCTGCCCCACCAGTGGCATCGTCACGGCAATGAGCGTCGCCGGCGCCGCCACGGCCGCGCCCTTGGACCGTATGACCGTGTAGAGCGCGACCACCACCGTGGCGTTGAAGTGCTGCTCCACCGGCACGCTCAGGTTCAGCACCAGGCCGAGCAGCAGGACGGCCGCGAGCGTCAGCACCGGGGCGCGGCGGCGGGCCAGCAGGGGCAGCGCGGACACGACCAGCAGCACGCACCCGGCTGCCGGGACGGAGCCCCGCTCGACCTGGCTGGTGAGTGTGAAACCGATCAGGTCCACAGCCGCTGCCCCGACCGCGACCAGGGCGTCGTTGCGTGTCCACGGCAGCGCGTCACCGCCCCGCAGCCCCCTGGGTGCCCCGGCCGCCCCGGATGCTCCGGGCACAGGGCGCGTCGTCGACATCGTGGTCCTCCCCCCAGCCGCCCCGCCGACTGTTGCCGGTGCGCCACGACTGTCATCTCTTGATCCATTCTGGCACCGTCCCCCGGCCCCGCCCCGGGCCCCTGAGCCGATCCCCGAACCAGGACCACGGTCCTGGTCAGCGGCTCCTCTTGGCCCTCGCTCCCAGTCCCTTTCTCATCCCGGCCCCGGACGTTTTTCCCCTCCCGCGCTGATGAGCTGGACAACGGCCGGGAGAACCCGGCGCTCCACCCACTGCCGGAGGAAAAACGTGATCCGCGCCCTGACCGGGTTCTCCACCCGTAACCCATGGAAGGTCATCGCCCTCTGGGCGGTGCTGGGCATGGCCCTGACCATGCTCAGCCAGGTGCTGATCTACCGGGTCACCCAGACCCAGAGCGGCGACTTCCTGCCCGCGAAGTACGACTCGGCCGCCGCGCTGAAGATCGCCGAGGAGCGGTTCCGGGTGAAGCCCGACGCCAATGCGGTGACCGTGCTCGTCGCTCGCGCCGACGGCAAGCCCCTCACCGGCCCTGACCACCGCGGTATCGCCGCTGTCGCCGAGCAATTGGGCCACCGGCGCGTCGAGATGCCCGAGCCCAAGGAGGACGACGATCCCTCCTTCCTGCGCCGGGACTACGCCCAGACGCCCAAGGTCAGCCCCGCCATGGCCGCGCCCGACCGCAGCTTCGAGCTGCTCTCCGTGCAACTGACCGGCAACTCCACGGACCCCGCCCTGCACGACCTCTACCGCGCTTTCCGCGACCGGGCGAAGGGCGACTTCGCCGAGGCCGGGATGCGCACCGGCTTCACCGGGGGACTGGCCGACCTCGTCGACACCGCCGAAGCCGAGGAGACCACCCAGAAGGTCGTCGGTTTCCTGATGGTCGGTCTGATCGTGCTGATCAACATTCTGGTCTTCCGTAGCGCGCTGGCCGCCATCGTTCCGCTGCTCGCGGTCGTCATCACCGGCGGCGCGGCCGCGGGAGCGGTCGTCGGCGCCGCGATGCTCACCGGCATCAAGCTCGACACCTCCACCCCGAACATGATCAACGTTGTGCTGATCGGCATCGGTGTCGACTACTTCCTCTTCCTTCTCTTCCGCTTCCGCGAACAGCTGCGGGCCCGCCCCGACCTGCCCGCGCGCGTTGTGTCGGCCGAGGTCAGCGCGCGGGTCGGCACGGCGATCACCTCGGCCGCCCTCACCATCGTGGCCGCCTTCGCCACCCTCGGTGTCGCGACCTTCGGTCAGTTCCGTGTGCTGGGCCCCGCCATCGCCGTCTCGGTGCTCGTCATGCTGCTGGCCAGCCTGACCCTGATGCCCGCGCTGCTCGCCGTCACCGGACGCAAGATGTTCTGGCCGTCCCGCTCCCTCAAGCGCGAACCCCGCGCCGGGACGGCGGCGCGCGTCGGCGATCTGGTCGCCCGCCGCCCGTTCACCCTCGTACTGGCCTCCGTCGCCCTGCTCGGCGCGCTGGCGGCCGGCCTGGTCGGCATCCGGATGGACTTCGGCCAGAGCGCCGGCAGCCACGACACCCCGGCCGCCGCCACCTCCGCGGAGATCTCCCGCGCCCTGCCCGCCGGAGTGTCCGATCCTGCCACCGTCTACGTCACTGCCAAGGAGGGCCGCACCCTCACCACCACCGGACTCGATGCCCTCCCCAAAGCCCTCGCCGAGGTCAAGGGCATCGGCAGTATCGGCAAGACCACCCTCAACGACGATCGCACCGCCGCCCGCATCGACCTCTACCTCACCGTCGGCAGCCAGACGCAGCAGGCCCGTGACCTCGTATCGGGGCCCGTCCGTGACACCGTCGCCCGCCATACCCCGGCCGGTGCGCAAGCCCACGTCGGCGGCACGGCCGCGATCTTCGCTGACATCTCCACCGCCGTCGACCACGACCTGAGGATCGTGTTCCCGGTCGCTGCCGTGCTGATCGCCCTCATCCTGCTCGTCCTGCTGCGCAGCCTGCTCGCCCCGGCGATCCTCATGATCGCCGTCGGCCTCGGCTTCGCCGCCACCCTCGGTGCCGCGGCCCTCTTCTTCCAGCACCTCCTCGACAAGCCGGGCGTCAACTTCGTCCTGCCGTTGGTGCTGTTCCTCTTCGTCGTCGCCCTCGGCACCGACTACAACATCCTGATCAGCGACCGCATCCGCGAGGAGATGGAACGCCCGGGCCCGGCCCGCGCCGCCGTGGCCCGGGCCGTGCGTCACACCGCACCCGCCATCGCCACGGCGGGCGTCGTCCTCGCCGCGTCCTTCGGCAGCCTCGCCGTCAACGCCGACCCCTCAACCCAGCAGATCGGCTTCGCGACGGCGCTCGGCATCATGCTCTCCGCCTTCGTCCTCTCCATCGTTCTGGTGCCCGCGCTCGCCGCGATCCTCGGCCGGGGCACGTGGTGGCCGGTCCGCCCGGGCCGCGACCGCGGCCGCCACCACGCCGGGCCCCCGGCCGTCCAGCCGCACCACGACCACGTCTCCGTCCACTGACCGTCCCGGCTCGATCACCGGCCCGATGCGCGGGAAGGTGAAGCCTCTGGCCTAGCCTCTGCGTATGCGCATCGACGAGATCTCTTCCTGGCTTGACGAGCATGACGCGAGTGCGGGGCCGGGTGCTCTCTCGACCGAGTTCGACGCGTACCTCTGCTCGCTCCCGTGGGCAGGATCCGGTATCGACTGGCGGGAGATCCCGCACCGCTCGCTCGTCCTGGACGGTGTCTCGGACGACGAGGCGGTGGCATGGGCCCGCCGGACGCCCATGGCCCAGCACGATCACGTGCTGTTGATCGATTCGGCGGCCGAGCCGGGAGTGATCTGCCGGTTCGAGGACGCCATCAGGGACTTCGAGCTGTTGTCCCACCGCCCGGAGTTGTACATGTGTGGTGTCGACCTCGTGGCCGGCGGGGTGAGGCCGGTCTTCGACCGCTTCATCGAGCGACGGTTCTTCATGACCCTCAACGCCCGCGTCTGAGCGGTCCGGGTGGTCCGCTCGCGCGGATCGTCGAAGCGATGAGGCCGCCGCGTTGCTCGCGGGCCGCGTGTGGGCCGGGCCGGGCCGGGGAAGCGTCATCGGCGAGCGATAAAGACGCCTGGCCAGGAACTGCCCGGTGAGGTCACTCACGACTCACCGGACAGTTCCTGGCCACTATGCCGTCGCCTTACGGGGGTCCGGCCCGTGTCGGCGTCACCCGCTGAAGGCGGTTGGTTCAGAGCGTCAGGAACGGCTTCTCGCCCGCGATGTTCATGCGGTGCATCAGCCGCTCGTGCGGGAAGTAGTCCGCCACCGCGAGGTGCTGGGCGCAGCGGTTGTCCCAGACGAGGAGGTCGCCGGTGGTCCAGGCGTGGCGGTAGATCAGCTCGTTGGTCTCGATGTGCCGGTAGAGGAACTCCAGGATCGCCCGGCTCTCGGAGTCGCTGAGCCCGTTGATGCGGGTCACGTACGGTGACGAGATGTACAGGGCCTTCCTGCCGGTCACCGGGTGCGTGCGCACCAGGGGGTGCTCCACCGGCTCCTGGTCGGCGAACTGCTCGTCCGGGTCGATGCCCTTCTTCTTCAGGGACCGCTGGAGGTTGCCGTAGTCCGCGCCGAACGCCTTGCGCACGTCGTGTATCGCCGTGAGCTTGAGCAGCATCTCCCGCATGGGCTCGGAGAGCGTCTCGAAGGCGAGGTACATGTTGGAGTAGAGCGTGTCGCCGCCGACCTTGGGCGTCGTCTTGGCGTGCAGCACGGTGCCGAGCGGGGGCTCGGCCCATCCGCTGTTGTCGGTGTGCCAGGCGTTCAGGCCCGGGGGCTTCTGCTCGTTGTTGTGGAGCACCATGCACTCGGGGTGCCCCTCCACCGTCATGGGCAGCAGGTGGTCGTGCCTCAGGAGCGGACCGAACCGCGCAGCGAATCGCTTCTGCTGCTCGACGTCGAGGTCCTGACCGGGGAAGACCAGCACGCTGTACTGGTGGAAGGCGTCGTGAACGGTCGTCCACACCTCGTCGGTGAGGTCCTGCGACAGGTCGATGTCGAGTACCCGGGCCCCGATGGCGGGGCTGACCGGCTCGATGGTGGGCAGGGACGTACTCATGCTTCTCCTCGGGATTTAGGAATGCTGTCCTGCGGGTGCGGCGAGGGAGTCGGTGGTGTCCGGCGACGCGGTGGTGGCCAGGATGCGCACGAGGACATTCGGGTCGATCACACCGCCGCTGACGATCGCGCACGGCCGGCGCCAGCCGTGGCTGGTGGCGTGCTGGAGCGCGGCCGCGTACGCGGCCGCGCCTGCGCCCTCGCAGACGATCTTGTCGGTGAACGCCAGTGACGCCAGCGCACTCGCGATCTCGTCCGGGGTCACGGTGAAGACCCCGGCCAGCTTGTCCTTGAGCCGTTGGAACTGCGCGGGGAGGACGAAGCTGGCGCCGATGCCGTCGACGAAGGACTTCTCGTACGGCACGTCCGTGGGGCGGCCCGCCCGCAGGGAGGCGGTCAGTGGCGCGCCCGTGCTGATCTCCACGGCGTACACCGGTATGTCCCTGCCCGATGCGCGCAGTAGCGAGGTGATGCTGTAGGCGAGGTGTCCGCCGCCGTACGGGACGAGCACGGCATCGACGTCGGGGAGGTCTTCCAGGATCTCCAGGCCGACCGTGGCGCAGCCCAGCGCGACGTAGGGGTTGCTCTCGGACGCCAGGAAGAATCCGGGGAGTTCGGGGTAGCGCGAGGTGGTCATCGTCTGCCGCCAGGTGGCGTACGGGAGCTCGAGGATCTGTGCCATCGGGTTGTAGCGCGTGATCTGGTCCCGCTTGGTGCGCGGGATCCCCTCGGGCACCACGACGGAGTAGGCGAGGTCCAGTTCGGCGGTGGCGTGGGCGAGCCCCTGCGCGAAGTTCCCCGAGCTACAGGTCACCACGCCGTGCCGGGTGATGTGGTGCCAGGTGTCGGGCTCGAACCGGCGGTATCCGTGCAGCGCGCTGAGCGCGCCACGGATCTTGAAGGAGTCGGTGAGCTGGAGGTTCTCGCACTTGATGTACACATCGGCGGTGCTCTGGGCCTTGGAGCGCAGCAGCGGGGTGTGCCGGATGTACGGGCGGATGAGCTGCTGCATGTTCCGCACGGCCGTGGGCGAGACGGCGTGCACGTCGTGGGAGGTCAGCATGCCAGTTCCGCGACCGGGTAGAGGAAGTCCTCGGTCAGGCCGAGCTTGCGGGCCATGGAGATGCTGGCGTGCTTGTCCTCGGCGCAGGTGATGATGACCCGCAGGCCGTTCTTCGCGCTCCAGCGGGTGACTTCGGCGAGCAGGAACGAGGGAAGTCCCTGGCCGCGGTAGTCGGGGTGGGCGAAGGTGCCCAGTTCGGACAGGCCACCGCCCAGCACGCCATGGGCGTCGGCGGCGATCCGCCCGTCCTTGCGCAACGCGAAGCCGATGGCGTGTTCGGCGTAGTCGGCGCCGGAGCCGAAGATGCTGCGGGCCATGGGCGAGTCGAGCCGGTCGAAGAGTTCGGCGTCGATGCGGACCAGTTCGAAACCGTCCGGCAGCGCCGGCTCGGGGGCGCTCCAGCCGACGCGCGGTTGGCTGAACTGCCGTCGCAGGGCCGGGGTGAAGCCGCTGCCGGCCGCCAGTTCGCCGATGCCCGGCTCGGCCGGGTGGACGATCTGGACCGTGCCGCGTCCCTCGAGGAGGGTACGGGCCTGGTCGAAGAAGGCGCGGGTCAGTGTTCCCGCGGCGAAGCAGAAGGGCGAAAGGGTGGCGGTCAGACAGGCGACCGGGACCCCGTTCTCTTCGTGCGCCCATACACGGCCGGGTAACTTCTCGTCGAGGACGCCGTGCACGAACGCCAGATTCGGGTACTGCGGCCCGAATAATGGCTCGACGCGCGCGTAGTCCTCCTTCGCTAACTCGACCAGCACCGTGCGGTCCGCCTTTCTTACGCCTTCTCACGTCAAACGCCGGGGATTCGTGTGTCATTCCTGCGGCTGGCCGGGCGGCAGGGCAATTCAGCCTGCATCACGGCGACAGCCGTGCAACAGCATGCATCCGGTCATGATCGGTCATGTGCGTCCGGAAACCGTCCTTGGGATAGTCCGGGGCAGCGCCCTGTCGTTACGTGACGGTCTGAGCGGAGTTGGGCGGTGGATGGTGACGTTTTGCACGGTCGGCGTCTCCCCGGCGGGCGGGGGCGGATCGGCCGGAGCGCCGTTGGGCGGCCGACGGCCTCCTTGACGCCGGTCCGCGCCGCAGGGGGCCGCCGTCGGCTCGTCTGCGCGTGCGGCAGCCCCCGAGCGTTCGTCACTCCGGCTGCGGCACCGGCACGGACGCCCCCACCGTGTGCAGATGCACCACGACGTCGAAGGCACGGCCCAGTGCGAGCGGCGGCGTCGGCTGGTTGGGGTAACGACCGGGGATGACGAACGTCGGACGTGCCGTGTCCAGCCAGCCGGCCACCGCCGGATCGCGGCGCGCCGCGCGCAGGTCGACGTAGAAGTCGCGGTGACGAACTTTGTCGAGGGTGTACTCGTTGCTGCCGGGCGCGGCGGGACCGACGCTGTAGGTACCCGCTTCTCCCGTCGCCGTCTTGGCGCGGTAGTCGCCGCTGTTCAGTGAGGTGCCGACGGCGAGGTATTCCCGGCCCACGAGCTCACGCAGGTCCGCCCCCATCGTGACCGGGTAGTACTCGGGCACCGCGGACTCGTAGGCGGCGTGCCCGTTGTGCGCCGAGACCACGAGCCGCTGGCCGGTCTGCCGCTGCCACCACACGGCGGTCTCGGCCATGGTCCGATCGCGGTGGCGGCTCGCGGCCTTGGCCTGGGCCGGATCGCTCCAGTCGACGGTGTACTCCGTGGCCATGTGCGAGATGACCCGGGCCTCCTGCAACACCCAGGGATCCCGCGTCCCGGCCTCGGACAGCAGCCGGTAGGCGGCCGCCGCGTTCTTTTCGATCGCCTTGCGTTCACCGAGCGGCAGGGCGTTGTACGCCGCCATGCGCGCGGCCACCCCGGTGGGCAAGGCGCGCAGTGTGGCGTAGCGGCGGCGCAGTTCGGGAACGAGAGCGGGCTCGTTGCCCTCTGCCCAGGTGAGGATGTGCTCGTACTGCTCCGGTGCGGCGTCGGAGAAGTCCAGGCCCACGATCCGGACCGGTCGCGCACTGGTGCGGTTGTGCTCCCGCACCCAGCTGAACAGGTGCAGGAGCTCCTCCGTGTTCAACAAGGAGTAGCCGTCCTGGAACTCCTCACGCAGGATCCGCCGCAGGTCGCCCTCGCCGGTACGGACGTACGTGTCGATCCGGGCGGCCGCCGACCAGGTGATCTCCATGGCGAAGGCGGAGAACCCCTCGCGCGTCACCAGTTGCCTGAGCAACCGGTCCTTCACGGTGAACAGTTCCTTCGAGCCGTGCGAGGCCTCGCCGAGTCCGACGATGTTCGCGCCCCGCGTCATCGAGGCGAACGCGGCCAGGTCTTCTCCCGAACCGCCGGGCTCGGTGGCGCGCAACCGGTGCGCGTACCGCTCCAGTCCGGTGACCACATCGTGGTCGGAGACCGAGAGAGTGGGAGGCGGACCGACCTGCGGCCCGGCCGCCGTCGCGGTGGCGGTGGCAGCGCTCAGGAATGCCGTCAGGGCGAGCGTCAGAGCCAGCGCCTTTGATACCGGTCGGGCTAAGGATGTGTGTGCCATGCAGGGATGTTATCCAGGCTGTCGTTCTGACTTATGTGGCCTGCGCCCCCTCACCGCGCGGACCCTACGTACCCGCACCCCGTCGATCCGCCGGCATCGCCTCCCTGGGCTTCCGTATGACCGGCCCCACGGCCATTCCCCGCGACGTCCGTCTCAATGCCTTTGATGTCGCGGAGCGCCGTGCTGATTTCGCGGGGCGTACCGCCCTCGTCACCGGCGCCGCCAGTGGTATCCGCGCGGCCTGCGCCCTGCGGCCCGCCGCCGCCGGGGCGACAGTGCGCGCCCTGGACCTCGACGCCGTCGGCCTCGACGCGCTCGGCCGGAGAGCGGAGGTCCTGCCCGGTGGTGTCGAGGCCGTGGTGCTCGATCTCGGCGACCTCGACGCGGCCGAGCGCGCCGCGGCGGCCGGAACCGACATCCTCGTCAACAACGCAGGCATCCAACTCGTCTGCTCCATCGAGGACTCCCCGCCCGATGCCTTCCACCGGATCATCACCGTCATGCTGGAGGCCCCCTTCCGGTTACTGCGGGGTGCTCTGCCGCACATGTACGAGCGGGGCTGGGGGCGGATCGTCAACGTCTCCTCCGTCCACGGGCTGCGTGCGTCCGCCTACAAGTCCGCCTATGTGGCCGTCAAAACACGGCCTCGAAGGGCTCTCGAAGACCGCCGTCCTCGAAGGAGCGCCCCACGGCGTCACCTCCAACTGTGTGAGCCCCGGTTACGTGCGTACACCGCTGGTCGAGAGGCAGCTCGCCGACCAGGCCACCGCGCACTCCCTGCCCGTCGAACGCGTTCTGACGGAGGTACTGCTGGCCGGGCAGGCACTCAAACGGCTCATCGAACCGGAAGAGGTCGCCGAAGCCGTCGCCTACCCTGCCCGACGACGCCACCCCCACCCGGCCATCCCCCTCGACATCGTCATGCTGATGACCCTCCAAGGACGTGAGCGCACAGCCGAGGAGTTCGCCGACCTGCTCAGCCGCTCCGGCTTCCGCCTCGACCGCGTCATGCCGACCCCCGCACTGACGTCGATCATCGAAGCCGAAGCCGTCTGATCCCGGCACTCGGCTCTCGGACAGCACCACCAGAGGTAGGGGTGCTACCCGAGGGCCTGCCATCGCTGCTCCGCCGGCAGCGGCCCACCTGCCCGGTTCCGCAGTCGCTGACGTGTCGGCCGCCGGTGCCTTTCCTCAAGCGCGTCCGCTGCGCGCCCGGCGTCTACGAACTCACCTGGCCCAGCGGCGGCTGGACGACCCGGTCACGGGCCGGAGCGGATACGGGGTGCGCAGCACATCGTCTGGCGCCGCATCGGCGGACACGACATCTTCAGTGGGCCCTGATGAATCGGCCCTTCGGGCGGTATCGCGTCCAACAGGGCAAACATTGCGCAGCAGCGTGGTGGGGTCAGTGCTCGCCGCGGTGGTCGTAGACGGTGAGAGCCAGGGTTCGCATCGCGGTGCCGACAAACGCACTGCACTCCCACAACTCGGACTCAAATGGGCGGCGTCGTGACGGCGCTGTGAGGTAGTGCCTCAACTGGCCCCGCGGGAGTAATCGACAGGCTGAGCTCCCGCGCGGCCCGAAGAGTGCCAGCCCGCCAGCTCGTCGTCCATGTCCGCGCTCACGTCCGAACCGGCTCTGTCACAGCATCGGGTAGGAGTCGAGAAACGACGTCCAGAACTCGCTCATGAACGGCAGCGAATCCCAGGCCTCCATCCCCTCCCGGACGATCTCCTCCACGTCGGCCCAGTCGTTGGGGTCCGGGCGCTCGTCCGGTCCCGGCCGCTCCACCTCGAATTTGTAGACGAGGTAGCCGAGCGAGGAGACGTCCCCGTGGATCAGTTCGTACTCGATCTCGGAATCCGGGTCGGAGACCCAGATCGTCCCGTCGTCGAGGCTCACGAAGACAACCGCCTGGAAGAGCATGCCCAGCGGCTGCAGCCTCCCGTGCGGGGTGTCGACCGGCTCGGCGCCCAGGTCCTTTGTGAAGGCTGTCTCTGAGCTCGCCGGATCCCGGTCCGCCAGCTCCTCGAGGATTCGGAACAGCCCGTTGGAGTGCGGGATCCCGACCTCGGTCACGAAGCGCGCGCCGTCCCCGTCCGGCCAGATCCATGCCGCCACGTCGGGCCGGAACCTCAGCAGATCGCCGGGCGCGGCCCGTTCAACGACTACGGGCCAGTCAATCCCTACCATCACCAGTCATTCCTCCTTCGGGCTTATCCGTCACATTGGGTCCGTGCCTCGACTTCTCCGTGACCGGAGTGCTCGGCCGAACCGGCCGGTGAACCGGCAACCGCAGCCATGACACAGGTGTGGGCGGCACACCATCCGGTGTGCCGCCCGCACCCCTATTGAGTCGGGTCCGGCAAGCCCGCGGCAGGCAGCAACCCCGTCACAATCTCCTGGCGGGGAAGACGGATGCCCAGATGCTCTCCCACCGTCTGGAAGGTGCGGGGAAGCAGGTCCTCGCCCTGCCACACCACACCGGCCCTGCGCAGGGCTTCATCCAGCGCGGCGACCTTCCCCGTTGGATCGTCGCGCTCAGGGTAGTCCAGCAGGCTCTCCTCGCCGATCCTCATGCTCCACACCTCTCCGTCGCCCGGCGAGTACAGGAGCTTGGAGGGAGACTGCTGATGGTTCAGCGTCACGCACACCAGTTCCTCGCTGGGGCGGGGCATCGCGTCCTGAACCTCTTCGATCCAGTCCAGGTACCACGTGGCGCATAAGAAGTCCTCCAGCAGGAACGTCCATTCCCCGCTGGTGCCGAACATGCACTGTCCGTCTTTGAAGTCGCCCCCGGACCACTGGGCAGCGATGTCCTTGTACGGGACCCCTCGCTCCAGCACGTCTCGGTCCGCCCCCATGCGTACAAGGAAATCGACCGGGTCCGTACTGCGTATGGCGGTGAGTGAGATGCTTCCGAGCATCCCGTCCACAGTCCCCCTGGCGTCATGGGCGTGATGCCCGAGCCACGCCAGACTGTGGTCAGTCTGTTCTTCGGTCATGGCCGACACCGTAGAACAGCGCTCCCCCGCTCGCTGTACTACCGGTCACGCATATCCTGCCGCCCGTTTCGTGACGGAAGCGCGGACACCGTGGACGGGCACTTTGGCAAGGAAGCAGAGGGTAGGCAGGCGAGGAAGCTGCTGTCGATCCCGCCGGACAGGTCCGTGGACGACCGCTCCGCTGCCCGACGGTCGTCTGCACGGCGGCGCGAAACCGCTGAGCGCCCTGCCCGGGCGGTACGGGCCGGGAGTCCTCGCGGGTCGGGACGGTCGGGGCGGTGCCGTGGTCGGGCAGGACGAAAACGCGTCCGGGCGCCACGCGGCGCACGCCGTGGAAGAGGGCTGTGGCCTACGAGCACGTCCACGCCGGTCAGCGCGAAGGCGCCCAGCAGCAGCGACAACTGCCGCCCTCGCGCCTGTCACCGCCGTCAAGGGCGCGGCGGCGGTGGCCCACAGCACCCCGTCTCCCCGCGGTAGTCGGACCACCGAAGGTGCACGGAACCCGGCTGCTCACCACCCGGAGGTCAAGGCAGGATCTCGACGTATCCGTCGATTCCGTGCACACGGATCCGCTGCCCGTCCTGGATCAGCCGGGTGGCCTGCTCCACGCCCACGACGGCCGGCAAGCCGTACTCCCGGGCGATCACCGCGCCATGGGTCATCAAGCCGCCCACCTCCGTCACCAGGCCCGCGATTCCGACGAACAGCGGCGACCAGCTGGGATCCGTGAAGGTCGTGACCAGGATGTCGCCCGCTTCGAGATCGGCCTCCGCCATGTCAAGGATGACGCGGGCCCTCCCCTCGATGGTCCCGGCGGAGACCGGCAAGCCGATCAGGGCGCCGGCCGGCACGTCATCGCGCCGGTACGCCCCGGTGACGGCCTCGCCATCCGACGTGAGCACCCGCGGTGGCGTGAGCGCGTGGTACGACCGGAACGCGTCCTTGCGCTGCTGGATGAGCTGGTCGTCCACCTGGTGGGTGCGCACGACGTCGTGGAGTTCCTGGAACGTGAGATAGAAGATGTCCTCCTTCTCAGGAAGCACGTCGGCCTGCACGAGGCGCTCGGCCTCCGCCAGGAGGGCCTGCTTGTAGACGAAGTAGCGGCTGACGATGCCGTACTTCGGGTACTCCCGGTACCCGATGAAGGTTCTGACCCGTTCGATCATCCGCTTGGTCTCGTCGGCTTTCCGGTCCCCGTCAGGCAGGGCCCGCAAGCGTGACAGCACGTCCTGTTCCTTCTTCCGCGCCTTCTGCCGCCCTTGCTCGAAGCGCCGCCCGGCGGCGCCCGGCTCGAAGTTCCTGACGTTGTCGAGGATCACGGGCACGAGCGTGGTGGGGCGCTCGCGCCAACGTGGCCTCGTGATGTCGATCTCGCCGACGCAGCGCATGCCGTACCGGTCGAGGTAGGCCTCAATGGCGTCGCGCGCTTCGGTCCCGCCCGCGAGTTTCGCCAGCTCGTCCAGGAAGCCCTCGTCCTCGACGCCCTGCAGGAAGGCCACCACCTCCGGCTGCGGGCGGATCACATCTGCGACGTCGAGCAGCGCCAGTCCCATCTCCGACGTGACGTTGTCGGGGGCGGACAGCGTCAGCGTGTCAGCCGCGTTCTTCTCGCCCAGCCACTCCTGCAGCTTGTCGTTGAGCCACCACGTGGCCTCCATCCCCGCCATGACGGCCTGCATGCTCAGCGGATCACTGAGGACTCGCTTGTGCTCCTCGAAGGCCTCCAGCAGAAAGTCGAACAGTGCGGGTCCGGTCCTCGTCCGGATGCTGCGCTCCAGGGCGGCGATGGATACCCGGCTGCGCTCGATCAGCTCGGTGACGATGGCGGGATCGGTCTCGATCGGAGCGGGCGCACCGCCGACCGGCGGCCCGCCGGGACCTGTGTCCGGGAGCGACGGGACGAAGTCGTCGCCGTCGAGGACGGTCTCCAGAGCGTCCCTGACCAGCGGATCGCCTCTCCCTATGAGGTCCAGGAGACCGGCGCGGCTCGCGGGCGAGGCCAGGCGCCGGGTGACGTCGACGAACAGCCTCCCGCCGGCCTCGTGCATCTGCGCCATGGCCGTCAGCTGCCACATGGAGAGCCCCAGGGGCTTCATGGGGTCGGTCATCATCTGCTGATGGCCGACGGAGACGTAGACGTGATTCTCCTGGTCATCGGTCTCGGGGACGGGGAACAGCGTCGTGATCGGCCGACTCTGGACGATCTGGAAGCCATCGTCGACCAGACACCATTCGATGTCCTGCGGGCGGCCGAAGTGCGCTTCGATCCGCCGCCCGAGCTGCACGAGCCGCACGACCTGCGCATCCGTCAGCGCCGGCTGCTCCTGCCGCTGCGAGTCGATCGCCACTTCCTGCGTACCGCCGGTCGGCAAGGCATGAACGGCACGCTGTTTGGCGGCGATCGTCTTGGCGACGACTTCGCCGTGTCGTACCTTGAAGACGTCCGGGTTCACCAGGCCGGAGACCAGGGCCTCGCCGAGGCCGAAGCCGGCGTCCACGGTGGCGACCTTGCGGTTGCCCGTGACGGGGTCGGCCGTGAACAGGATGCCGGCGGCGTGCGGGAAGACCATCTGCTGCACGACCACGGCCATGTGGACCGTACGGTGGTCAATGCCGTTCCGCCGACGGTAGGCCACGGCCCGCTCGGTGAACAGCGAGGCCCAGCACCGGCTGACGTGCTGGAGGATCGCTGCCGGCCCCACGACGTTCAGATACGTGTCCTGCTGGCCGGCGAAGGAGGCCGTCGGCAGGTCCTCTGCCGTCGCGCTGGATCGGACGGCGCAGGCGGCTTGCTCGCCGAGCTGAGCGAGCGAGCGGGTGATCGCCGCCGCGAGATCGCCCGGGATGGCAATCCCCTCGATGGTCCGGCGGATCTCCGCGCTGAGCGTGCGGATCGCCTCCCAGTCGTCCGGGTTCACGCGCGACAGCTGATCGAGCCGATCGTTGATCGACGGTGCTTCCGCCATGATCCGCCGGAAGGCATCCGTCGTCACGCAAAAGCCACCCGGCACGCGGATGCCTTCGATCCGCGACAGCCCGCCCAGGTGCGCGCCCTTACCGCCAACGACCGCGACCTGCGTCTCGTCAACCTCTTGAAGATCCCGCACGTACTGCTCAATCACTGCGATACCTCCGAGGCAGCCGTGCTCCGGTGCACTGCGGCGGCCGATCGAACCACCGGCGCCCCCTGTCGAACCCTCTGTCGAGCACGCCCTCGTCCCTGGCTGCCCTCCTGACGAGTCGGGCGGCACGAACCCCGCCACCACCGCCCCGAACGCTCGTGACCGCACTGCCGGTCCCCCCACTGGTTCGTCGACAACACACGCACGTCGTGCCCCTTATTTCCGCCGGTTGTGGCCTCGGTCGACGATTTTGCGCCACCACCCGGGTCTTGCCGCAAGCCCCCCAGTGCGCTATACATTAGGAGTGGCAAGGAGAGAGATCTCTTTGCCTTTTCCTTTTTGTCGTCCGCTGGAACCGGCAGGCGTCTCGCGAAGAGGTGGCGCGCCGAGTACGGCGGTACGCGTCGTCGGCCCGGGGCGGATGCCCGGACATTGGGGCGCTTGCGCGGGGAGAAGCTGTCCGGCACGACGTACAGCTTCTCCCCGGTCCACGGGGCCCACAGGGCCTTGAGCAGCCTAAGGAACTCGCGCCAGCGCTTTCGTCTGCGGATGCGGTAGTAGACCTTGCGCCCGTCGGCCGGCGGCTCGGATGCTGACTGGGTGCACCTTCGCGGAGGCTACCCGGTGAGTTCTACCCCGGCCACGCCACATCCGGGCTGCGCAATCCCGAGTCCCACCCTCTTCCCCCGACCCCCGTTGGAGTTTCACCCGCCCCTCGCCCCCCTCCCGAGCGGTCGGCCTGTTACGACCAGCCTTGCTTCACCTCGGCGGGGGCGGTGTTCCAGCTCTTGGGTATAAACGTGATCACGTAGGTTCCACGGTCGAAGTCCGCGTACCCGGAAGACCACGTCCGGAACTTGCTCTCGTGTACGTGCATGGGGCCCAGGTCGCTATTGGGCGCGTGATAGTGGTCGCCGTGGGTCCATGTGGTTTTGTCGGCGTCTGCTTCTGTCTGAGCCCCAAACCAACCGTAGTCGAAATTGACCCAACCTTCGCCGGGATTGGCCGGACTGCGCGGAATGTTTCTGTCCTTCGACATGTCGACCAGACCGGTACCCGGGGCGGGACGGAAGCCTTCCGGGTCGCCGTACTTCCTCTTTTCGGAGGGGCCGCGCTGGTCCTGCCCGCTCCAGAAGTGCTTCGAGTAGATCACCGCCTTCATCTTGGACGGGTCGTAGTTGCCGCCGTCCCTTTCCTTGAAGGACGGTGTATTCCTCAGTGCCGAGTAGAAGTTCGAGCGGCTGTCCTCGTGGAGCAGAGCGTCATTGTTCTTCGTGAGCTCCGTCTTGAGGTTGTCGACGTAAGCCCCCTCGTCGTGGGCGTTTTCCAGGGCCTTGTTCATGATGGACGCCACATCACGCGCCCGCTTGAAACCCTTCCCCTCGTCGAAGCTGCCCTTGGCGATGCGACCTTCGAACTCGGCCCGCGTTTCGTTGGGCCGGGGGCTGGCGTTTTTGAGGTCGTTCTTGTACTTGTTCTCGTCGAAGAACGCGAACGCCAATTTGTTCGTCGGGTAGGGCCCCGAATTTACCCAGGTGACGCCAACGCAACCGTAGGACAACCTTTCCCGCTGCGCTTCGGTCATTTGCTGTTTCTTGCCGTCGCGGTGACTGTAGACCTGCTGCCACTTGCGTATGTAGTTGTTGACGACCGTAGTGGCTCTGCCTCCGTAGGCCCGGTATGCGTCAGGCATCCTGTCGAGCGGCTCGGCGGGAGGGGTTTCCCTGTCGTCGGCAGAGTCGGGGGTCCGGGTGGGCGCGCCGGCACTCGGGGGAAATTCCGCCGGAGGCTTGCCGGGCCGACCGATAGCCAGAGCCCTGTCGTTCAGTGCGTTGATGTTCTTGACGTCATCCGCCGTCAGGCCGTGCGTTTCGGCGTAGGACCCCTTCTCTGCCTTGTCGCCGCCGCTGGCGGCCTGGCCGACCGACGGCGTGAATCCAGCGGTGCATATGACCGCGCCCATGGTGGCGAAGGTGAGAAATCTCTGACGTTTGTACATGGAAATCAATAACTCCTTTGGGGTGAAGCCTCGTGGAACGAGGGCATGCGAGAGCGCGACGCACTGGAGGGGGTCGCGGCGAACTGCCGCTCAGGGACTTGGCTGCGGTGTCCTGTGTCGCTGCACCGGTGGCCAGGAAGGCGTCGCCGGTCATGACCGTGGTGGCCGCAGGGCGGGCTGGGCACGACTCGGCCGCCCGGTCCGGCGGGGCCGGTGGCTCGCTACATCAGGGTCGTCGCCGAGGCGACGACGCGGGCCCGGTCCGGGTGGTCGGGGTCGCCGTAGCGGACCTCGACGCGCGGGTGGGAGCGCATGAACTCGGTGTCGACCAGGCGGACCTGGCTTGGGTGGTCGACCGTGCGCACGGCGATGTCCGTGTCGAGGAAGAAGCTGAACTCACCGGTGGCCGGGGCGTAGACGAAGAACTCGCGGCCCTCGAACTTCTGCTGCGCGACATCGTCCGTCAGGACCAAGGACCAGAAGCCCACACAGTGACCCGCGGGACACATGAACTGGAAGTCCGCCCGCAGGCCGTCCAGTTCCATCCAGCGGAAGGGGTTGTCGTCGTCCGCATTGATCGTGGCAGCTGTGGTAGTGGTCGCCAAAGCGGTCGTATCCGGGGTGGCTGCCTGGGCTCCCTGGCCGAGGGGCAGGGCGAGGGTCGCGGTCACGGCGATGGTGGTGAAGGTGCGGAGAGCGGTTCTGCGTATCACTTCTCGGCTCCTGGATGAGTGATCAGGTCGATACGAGCAGTGATCATGTCCCTGAGTTAACTCCCCGGCAACACCACGGCTTTAAAACCGGCCACCCCGTCACATGGGACGGTATCTGGCCATGCATCCCATCAGGCCCAGCGATGGGGCATACGATGCGGCAGCGCTCCCCGAGGCTCGCGACGACCATTCCGGGTCCGGGCCTGTGCTGGGGGTGACGTCAGATGCCCAACTCGCCTTCGCTCAGAGGGCACAGCCCCTAATAGTGCCGAAGGTGGTCGCGAAGGGTCCGGGCGACCTGTGCCATGAGGGCTTCGGCACCGGGCTGGGTGCCGGCCGGTACGACTGACTCGGTGAGGACGGCGATGGCGTAGGCCTGACCGTCGGAGTGCTCGACGACGCCGATCTCGTGGCGGAGATTGAGGAGGGTGCCGGTCTTGGAGGACCAGGTGGAGGCGTCGGAGCTGAAGTCCGGGGCGAGTCGCTGCCGGAGCACGTTGTGTGCCATGAGGTCACGTACCCGCTCGGCCACCGTGGGGTGGATCTTTGACGGGGTCCACAGGGCCTCGAGCAGTTCGACCCAGGCACGGGCGCTGCCGGTGTTGGCGCGTGTGGTGTCGAGTTGGGGGACCCGGTGCCCGCGGCCGCCGGTGCCGGCGTCGATGGCCAGGGCGTGCGCGAGGTGGGCTTGGGCGGCATCGAAGCGTTCCGCGGGGGTGTCGGACAGCTCGTGGATGGTGTGGCGGACGGTGATGCCACGGAGGCCGAGCTCGTGGAGGATGTCGGCGACGCGGGCGGGCGGGGTGAGGTCGAACAGCGTGTCGGCGGCCGTTCCGTCGCTCACGCAGGTGCTCAGGTAGAGCAGGTCGTCGATCGCGATCCGGGCGGGGTGGCGGAAGCGGCTCAGTCCGGCGGGACCGGGCGTGGTGATCCGCCCTGGTCGCACGTCGAGCGTCGTGGCGCCGTCGAGTTCGCCCCGCCGGACGCGTTCCGCCGTCGCCAGCGCGAGCGGAATCTTGACCAGGGAGGCGGAGGGCAGCGGAGTGTCCGGCTCGATCCCCAGCTCGTCGCCGGTGTGGAGGTCGCGTACGAGCAGACAGCCGTGCAGACCGCCGTCGTGCAACTGCCGGCGCAGGTCGCTCAGCAGGGCCTCGGTGTTCACGTCGTCGTCCCTTCCGCGGTGCCTGTCAGGGTGTCCGCGCCGAGGCAGCGGGCGATGGCGTCGCCCAGGCGCGCTTCGATGTGCTGGGGATTGCCGTCCGCGGCGACGGCGAGCGCGTACCCCCGGCGGAGGGTGATCTCGCCGATGGGACGCCAGCGGAGGGCGAGTTCCTCGGCCTGCGCGGGGGAGCACAACAGCAGGTCGCGGCTGCAGAGGACCTCGGCCGCGGCGGCCGTCAGGTCGGCCGCTACGACGAGCTGCGCGGGCCGCAGGCCGACCGCGTCGCGCAGTCGCGCCAACGGGTCCCGGATGTGCGGTACGTCGTCCTCCGGCTGGAGCCAGATACGACGAGCCGGGTCGGGCGAGCCCCGTCCGACCCGCAGCGTCTCCATGTAGACGCGCTTCGCGCCGGTGTCCCGCGCGGCGGCGAGCCCGAGCGGCACGGACCACCCCGCCTCGTCCGACGGCACCGCGAGCAGGGCGGCACGTACCTGCTGCGCGTGGACGAGTTCCCTGCGCTGCACGGGCTCCGCGCGGCGGACGTCGAGCGTGACACCGTGCCCCCGCGCGTCGGCGACGAGGCGCGCGAGATCGACCGTGGAGCAGGTGCCGGGCACCGCGAGCCGCCACGGCTTGCTCTTGGCGGCTTCCGCCTCATGGAGCAGCACATCGGCCGCCTGCACGAGCTGCCTGGCCACCGGCAGCAGATCCCGGCCGAAGGGGGTGAGGACGGCCCGCCGCGACGTGCGCTCGAACAACTGCTCCCCGAAACGTTCTTCCAGCGCCGCGACGCGACGGCTGGCCACCGACTGGGACATCCGGGCAGCGGACGCTCCGACGGTGAAGCTGCCGTGCTTGCTGACGCTGACGAACGCGCGACATGCCCCCACCAGATCCACACCCTGCACTCTATGCCGGATCGGCATGAAACGACGCACAAGCGTATTGGACCGCATGGCCGCCCGAAGGCGAGGGTGGTCGGGCCGTCATGACCACGCACCGGGACGGCCGTATTACCCGTCCCCGACGCGCCCGGACTGTGGGCGCCTCTGGAGGTTTCGACCATGCACCACACTCGTGCCCGCCGCGCTGTTCTCGGCGCGCTCGCCGCGCTCGCCCTCGTGCCGCTCACCGCCTGCGGCCAAGGCAGCTCCCCGGCCTCGTCGTCCCCGTCCGCCGCGACGACGAGGCCGAGCACGGCCACGAAGCCGTTCGCCCGCGCATTCAAGGAACTTGAGAGAAAGTTCGACGCGCGGCTGGGTGTCTACGCCGTCGACACCGGCACCGGGCGCGAGGTCGCCTACAACGACGGCGAGCGGTTCGCCCATGCCTCCACGTTCAAGGCACTGGCCGCCGGCGCCGTGCTGCGAAAGTATTCGCTGAGCGGGATGGACCGGGTGGTCACGTACTCCAAGGACGATCTGGTCGACTATTCCCCCGTGACCGAGAAACATGTCGAGACCGGCATGAGCCTGGGCGAGCTGTGTGACGCCGCCGTCCGCTACAGCGACAACACCGCGGGCAACCTGTTGTTCGACGCGCTCGGAGGCCCCAAGGCCCTCGATGCCGCACTCGAGGAGATGGGTGACCACGAGACCCGCATGGAGCGCCGCGAGCCCGAGCTGAACCGATGGGCCCCCGGCGGGACCCAGGACACCAGCACACCGCGAGCACTGGCCAAGGACCTGCGCGCGTACGTTCTCGGAGACGCCCTCGGCAAGAGCGAAAAGGCCCGGCTCACGAAGTGGCTGCAAACCAACACCACCGGAAACGAGCTCATCAGGGCCGGCGTGCCCAAGGGCTGGGTGGTCGGCGACAAGACCGGAGCCGGCCAGGGCTACGGCACCCGCAACGACATCGCCGTGGTGTGGCCGCCCAACGCCGCCCCCATCGTCATGGCGATCATGTCCAACCGCACTGAGGAGAAGGCCCCCTACGACAACAAATTGATCGCGGAAGCGGCCTCCGTGGTCACCGGCACCCTGTCCTGACTTCCGACCCCCGAGCCGCCTCCGGGCCTGGCCGAAAGCACGTCGGCACGGCCCCCGGACCGCCGCCGGGGACGGTGGAAAGAGGCCTGTAGCAAGACGAACACCCCCGGCAGCGCCGGGGGTGTTCACTCAAGGGGCCGGTCACGGGGGTGGTCATGCCGCCACTTCCCCGAGGTGCAGGCGACGTACGCGCGGTGTCCGGTTCCCCCCTTGGATGTCTTGTGAGGAACGTGAAGAATCCCGACCGTCGCGCCAGACATCTCAGGTCACCTCGGTGAGGAGAAGACATGCGCTCGGTGAAGACGGTCCTCGCTCTCGGTGTCGCGGCGCTGGCCGTGACGGGAAGCACCATGACCCCGGCTGCGGCAGCCGCGACTCCCTCCGCCGGCGCCAACGGGAAGGCCATGACCTGGACTCTGCTCGCGGACGGCCCCAGTGGAACGGTCCAGGTGGGCGGCGGTCCTCTGAGCAACCCCTACCAGGGCGACACCCCCACGGCAACGGCGCTGCCCTTGCTCTGCCTGAGAATCGACGGCCGGACGGCCCCCGCCGGCATCACACCCGGTTTCTATGCGGGCTGGGCGCGCGGCGTGGTCGCGGCCACCGGCCCGATCCGCGGCACCCGCCTGACCAGTCGCGCGGTCGCCGACGGAGTCTGCGCGAACAGCTTCGGGCCGGGATGGCGCATGGCCGAGTTCCACGACGGCAGATACGGCCCCGGCCTGGAGAACTCGGGAGGCTGGAGCTACTGGGCCTACGGTGACGTCCCTGCCGGCACCCGTTTCTGGACAGCCATCAACGACCAGCCGGCCAACCCCTGGGACTGACACTGCCCTCGCCCGCGCCGGGCGGACCCGCGCTGGTCGTTCACGGACGCCTCGACCTGACTCCGGCTCGGCCCGTGACCCCGCCGGGCAGTCCCTAGTCGCCGGTCGTGCCGTCGAGCAGCTCGCGCAGGATGTCCAGGTGTCCGTTGTGGCGGGCTGTCTCCTCGGTGAGGTGGAGGAGGATCCAGCGCAGGTCGACGTGGAGGCCGTCGCGGACGGTTCGCTTGGCCTGGTTGTCCAGGCCGTTCGAGGCGACCAGTTCGCGGTAGCGGGCGCTCTGTTCGGCGTATTCGTCGAGCAACTGCGTGAGCGGGAAGTCGACGGCGATGCGCATCTCGCGGTCGGGGTCCTCCTCGGTCCAGGGGGCCCGGTCTTCCTCGCCGAGGAAGACCACCTGGAACCAGTAGTACTCGACCCAGCGGAGGTGGTTGATCAATCCGCTCATGGTCATCAGTGGTGAGCCCGGCAGGAGCGCCTTGCGGGCGTTCTCCGCGGAGACGCCTACGCACTTGGCGCGGGCGGTGTCACGTGTGTAGTCGAGGAACGTGGTGAGCTGGGTGCGCTCGTCCCACGCGGGCGGGGTGTCGTCGATTCTGGTCATCGCGCGAAGCGTCCCCGATCACCGCGACCGTTGTCGAGGCATTTATCGACGGGCCCAACCTGTGCCACCTGGCTCCCTGTCCGGCGGGCCGCTGCTCCCAGTACGAGGGCGACCCTCCGCCTTGCGGTCGCACGCTCCACCGGCTACTGCCGGGAGGTGCCCCCAAGCCGCTCGCTGATCCATGAAGATCCGCCGGGCAGGCCCTGTGCCGAGGCGCGACCGGTGAGCGTCGGAGTGGGTTGAGACGGCCTCTCGGCATCGTGCGCACCCCCATCTGCTGCTGCCGACTCACCCAATGGGACGGCGGTTAAAGGATGCCCGGAGCGACGGGTGCGTCCTGGTGTCTTCCCGATTGAGTGTAACTCCCCACCAGCGGCTAGGATTTGGTCGTTCTTGAGAAGGGGCGCTGATGGGCACCAGATTTATTGAGGTAGACGAATCGCGGCAAGGTGAGCCGGGTGTGCAGAAGGGAGGGAGAACATTGACGGTAGGAGACCAGTCCTTCACCCAGGAGATATGGGTGAAGGTCGAAGCTTACGACGACCTCGATCCGACCGTGACCGGGGACGTCCATCTGCACACGTTCGCAGTCCCAGGCATGGAAGTCCGGGTCGGGGCCGCGAAGAGCGATGAGGACGGAAGCGGCGAATTCGAAACCAGGTTGATCCCGTCCGTCCAGTATTACCAGATCGAGCTCGGGCCCGACTCGCTGAATAAGCTCCATGATGCGCTCAATCCCTTCATTGCGGCCGCGAAGGAATGTGAGCCGCCAAAGGGCCGCAAGGTGCGCGCCAAGTAGTCCACAATGTCCCCTCCTATGAGGGGACATTGCCATATTGCAGACGGCGGAGCCCGCCTTGTCGGAACAGGCGACGGTCTTTCCTCCACCCCGTCCGTATCCCATGACAAGAACCACGGCCTGCGCACCGGCCCCCGGTCGCCGCGGACGCCACCTTGTCAATCCGTAGCGTTCCCGATGCCCTCACCGGGCGGCCGTGGCTAGCGTCCACCCCGCCGGTGCGCACGAGCCGTCGCTCAACGCGCCGCGACCGTACCCCACCCGTCCGTTCCGACATGTACCCCGAGGGGGGAAGGACGCCACGTGCTACACGGTCTTTCCAGACGCGCGCTGCGCCTCGTTCTCGCGGCGGCCGTCACCGTACTGCCGTCGTTGGTGACGACGTCCCCGGCCGCCGCTCGAGCCCAGGCGGCCGGATACGTCGCCTCATGCCCGACGGTCGGCTTCATTTCCGATGCCTACGGCGGCGCTCGCGATCACGACGGCATCGACATCGCCGCCCCCTACGGCACTCCGATCCATGCTGTGGGCGACGGCGAGGTCATCAACTCAGGCCCTGCCGACGGCTACGGCCAGTGGATCCGTATCCTGCACCCCGACGGAACCGTGACCGAGTACGGGCACATGTACCGGCGGGACGTGGCCGTGGGCGACCGGGTGACGGCCGGTCAGCAGATCGCGCTCATGGGTGCCGAAGGCCAGGCCGACGGTCCCCATCTCCATCTGCGGGTGCGACGCGACACCAGCATGAATCATGGCATCGACCCCGTTCCCTACCTGGCGGAACGCGGCGTGACCATACCGTGCACGCCGGGCCGGCGCCCCGGGCCCCCGCCGTTGGTGTATCCGGTGGAGTCGGGCCGGGTGGTGTCGGCGCGGTCGGCCGACGGCCGGCTGGAGATCTTCGCGGCCGCGGCCGACGGGGTGCACCACGCCTGGCAGAACCAGGTCAACGGCGACTGGTCGGAGTGGGAGCGGCTGGGCGGCCCCGGTAACGCGCAGCTCGCGGTCGCCCCCAATGCCGATGGTCGGCTGGAGGCGTTCGCGGTCAACGGGGACACCGTCCAGCACCGTTACCAGCTGACGCCGTCCGGCGCCTGGTCGGACTGGCAGAACTTCGGCACCGGTGGAAGCGCCGTGGCTGCCGGAGTCAACGCCGATGGCCGTATCGAGGTTGTCGCCTCCGGTCCGGTGGGCGTCTTCCACAGGTATCAGACCGCACCCAACAGCGGTTGGTCGGGCTGGGAGCCTACGGGCGGCGGCCCCGCAGGCAGCCGGGTGAAGATGGAGAAGGCCCCCGACGGCCGGCTCGAGGTGTTCGCGCTCAATGGGAGCACGTTCCAGCACCAGTACCAGACGGCGGTCAATGGCGGCTGGTCGCAGTGGGAGGACTTCGGTGGTGGGGGTCATGGCGTGACCGTCGACCACAATGCCGATGGTCGTCTCGAAGTGTTCGCTTCGGGACCGGTGGGGGTGTTCCACAGATACCAGACGAGCTCCACCGATTGGTCGGGGTGGGAGCCGACGCGCGGTCCTGCCAACTCCCGGCTCACGAGCGACCGCACCGCCGACGGGCGTGTGGAGGTCTTCGCCATCAACGGCGAGACCGCCGCGCACATCTGGCAGAAGGGCCTGAACGCTCCCTACAGCGACTGGGACAACTTCGGCACCGGCGGCACCGAGATCACAGCCGCCACCAACGCCGACGGCCGCATCGAGGTCTTCGGCACCAGCCAGGCGGGGGTCCACCACAGGTGGCAGACGGGGTTCAGCACCTGGTCGCCATGGGCCTGGGTGAACAGCACCTCCGGTCCCCCCATGACATGACCGGCCACCTGAAGGGGCAGCAGTTGATATCGATCCGTGGCTCCCGACAAGCGAGAAGGACATCGCCGGCCAGAGGTGCTCGCCGCCGTATCGTCGTGTCGGTGCTGGCTCCGCTGCTCGCCGCGGCGGGCCTGGTCATCGGCGCCTCACCGGCACAGGCGGACGCGAGCGACCTGTGCGCCCAGGTCGGCTACACCGCGGGCTGGCGCGGCGAGGCCCTGGAAATCGCCGTCGCCGTCGCATTGGCGGAGTCGAGCTGCAATCCGAACGCGTCCAACACGACGGGCAACAGCCCCGCGACGTCGACCGACCGCGGGCTGTGGCAGATCAACGACCATTGGCATGCGGAGGTCAGCGACGCCTGCGCCTACGAGGCCCAGTGCAATGCGAGAGAGGCGTTCCGCATCTCCAACGAGGGGAGGAACTGGCAGCCGTGGTCCACGTACGTCATGGGCCATCACCTGCGGCACATGGACGAGGCGCGCGCCGCGGTGGCACGTCTCGGGCGTCCGGGCCCCGGTCCCGCGCCGTTGGTCTACCCCCAGGAGTCGGGCCGGGTGGTCTCGGCGCGGTCGGCCGACGGCCGACTGGAGGTGTTCGCGGCCGGGGCCGACGGGGTGCATCATGCCTGGCAGTCCCAGGTCAACGGTGGCTGGTCGGAGTGGGAGCGGCTGGGCGGTCCGACTAACGCGCAGCTCGCCATCGCTCCGAACGCCGATGGCCGTTTGGAGGCGTTCGCGATCAATGGCGACGTCGCCCAGCACCGTTATCAGCTTTCCCCGTCCGGCGCCTGGTCGGACTGGGAGGCGTTCGGCACCGGCGGGAACAGTGTGGCCGCGGGAGTCAACGCCGATGGCCGGATCGAGGTGTTCGCTTCGGGTTCGGCGGGGGTGTTCCACCGGTACCAGTCCGCTCCGAACGGCGGCTGGTCGGGTTGGGAGCCTTCCGTCGGTGGCCCTGCCGGCAGCCGGGTGAAGATGGAGAAGGCAGTTGACGGCCGCCTTGAGGTGTTCGCGCTCAATGGGAGCACGTTCCAGCATCAGTACCAGACGGCTGTCAATGGTGGTTGGTCGCAGTGGGAGGACTTCGGTGGCGGCGGTCATGACGTGACCGTCGACCACAACGCGGATGGCCGCCTGGAGGTGTTCGCTTCTGGTCCGGAGGGGGTGTTCCACCGGTATCAGACGAGTCCCACCAGTTGGTCCGGGTGGGAGCCGACGCGCGGTCCTGCGAATTCCCAGCTCACCAGTGATCGCAGCCCCGACGGGCGGGTGGAGGTCTTCGCCGTCAACGGTGAGACCGCCGCGCACATCTGGCAGAAGGGCGCGAACGCCCCTTATACCGATTGGGACAACTTCGGTACGGGCGGCACCGCGATCAGTGCCGCGGCGAATGCCGACGGTCGCATCGAGGTCTTCGGGACGAGCCAGGCCGGGGTCTACCACAGGTGGCAGACCGGCTTCAGCACCTGGTCCGAATGGGTCTGGCTCAACAGTAGTTCCGGCCCGCCCATCAAGTGACCACACACCGCGGCCGGCCGGGGCGATGAGGCCCGGCCGGCCGCGGCACCCCCTGCGGGAGGAACCATGCATCCGATCAGCAGACGTCGTCTGCTCCAGGGCGGGGCCGCGGCGGGCGCACTCGCACTGCCGGGAGTCGGGGGCGCCGCGGTCGCCACCGCTGCGCCGCCCCCGCCCCACCGGTGGATCGGCGCGGGGCCCTTCACACACGTCCACGATCCGTCCACCCCCGGTGGGCGGCGCTACCTGAACGATCACACGCTGATCAAGGCAGCCGGCCGGTGGCACCTGTTCGGCATCGTCGGTGCCGTCGCGCCTCCGGGCCAAGCCCCCGACAGCGCGGCCGAGGTCACCTTCGCCCATGCCTCCGCCTCGGATCCGCACGGACCGTGGACCACGCACGCCGACGCGCTGACCGTCGACCCGGCCTACTTCGGGGAGGAACACCTGTGGGCGCCGCACGTCATCGAGGCAGCCGGCACGTACTGGATGTTCTACGCCGCCGGTGGCCGGAGCGGTGCCGCGATCAACCTCGCTACCTCGACGGATCTGTTCACCTGGACGCGGATCCCGACCGGCCCGCTCTTCCGTGGGCGCGTGGCGCGCGACCCGATGGTGGTGCGGAGCGCCGGCCAGTGGGTGATGTACTACACCGAACTGTCGGGCCAGGGCGGCCGGCACGTGGTGGCCTTCCGTCGCTCCGATGACCTGGTGCACTGGAGTGAACCAGGAATCGCGTTCACCGACGCGACCACCGACGCGACGGTATCGGTCACCGAGTCGCCCTTCGTCGTCGAGCGGGACGGCTGTTACTACCTGTTCATCGGGCCCCGCAACGGCTACGACGGCACCGACGTGTTCGCGTCCCGGAACCCGTTCTCCTTCGGCCTCGACGGCTACGCGGGCCATGTGCCCGGTCACGCGGTCGAGGTGGTCACCGACGGGCAGGAGTGGCATGCGAGTGCCGCGGGCTGGTTCCACCAGGGGCTGTACCTCGCCCCCTTGCAGTGGCGGGACGCACCACCGCCCTGGCAGAGCGTCGACAATCCCGTCGCCGGGCTGGATGTCGCCGGTCGGTTGACCGTGTTCGCGCTGGACGCGAGCGACCGTTCGTTGCTGCGACGCGTTCAACTCGACCCGCAGGCCGACACGTGGTCGCCGTGGGAGCCGTTCGGCGGACCGGCCGGGGCGGTCCCCACGCTCGGCCGCGACACCGACGGCAGGCTGGAGGTGTTCTCCCTCGCCCCGGGCGGTGCCAATCTGCACCACCGCGTGCAGCGGCCGGACGGCAGCTGGCACGACTGGGAGGAGTTCGGCGGCCCGGCAGGCGCCGCCCCCGCCGTCGCCCGCAACTCCGACGGCGGTCTGGAGGTCTTCGCGCTCGGCCCGGGCGGCAGCACCGTCGCCCGGCGAAGGCAGGCCGCACCCGGATCGCTGACCTGGGACGCGTGGGACGGCGGCTTCGGCGGCCCCGCGGGTGCACCGCCCGTCGTCACAGCCAACACCGACGGACGGTTGGAAGTCTTCGCCCTCGCGCCCGGTGGCTCCGGGATCTACCACCGGTGGCAGGAGACACCCAACGGCCCCTGGGCGCAGTGGAGCCGCTTCGGCACCGCGGCCGCCACCGCGCCGCGCGTGGCACGCGACGGCACGGGCAGGCTCACTGTCGCCGCGACGGCCCCGTCCGGTGTGGCGACGTTCTCCCGGCGACAGACCGTGCCGAGCGGAGGCTGGGACGACTGGCAACTGATGTTCGGCTGGACCGCCACGGCCCCGGTGCTCGTCGCCGACGCCGACGGCAGGCTCGACGCCTTCGCCCTGTCTCCTGGCGGTGCCCGGCTCAGCCACCGCCGGCAGACCACCCCCGGTGGCAGCTGGGGTCCTGCCGACGACTTCGGCGAGCCCGGCGTCCAGCTCGCCGCCCTGCCCACGGCCACGGCCGATGACACCGGAAGGATTCACGTCTTCGCCGTCACCACCGAAGGCTGGATACGCACCCGTGTACAGGACCGGCCCGGCGGCGGCTGGCGACCGTGGACCGCATTCGGTGACCTCGCCGTCGCGCCCGTTCCGTCGGGCAGTCCCACCTACTGAGCCGGCACCTACGCAGGCCGGCGCCGACGGCCGGTGAGCTCGGCGATGTCCTCGCCCGCGAGGGCGGCGGCCGGTGTGCAACCGCCGCCTCGCCGGCTCCACCGTCATGGCGGACGAACGCCGCACGGGGGCGGTTCCCCATCCCGGCCGTCCTGACCGATGTCGTCCGCTGGGTCGACCCCACCCAGCGCCGCCTCAGCGACGCCCTGGAGTCCGCCCGCCTGCTGCGTCTCATCGACCGCCACCGCCCGAACTGCTCGCTTGTCAGGCGGATGAGGGCAGGTGGATGTCCAGGAGGCACACGTCGTCGCCCTGCTCGTCCGGGAGGAGACGGGACAGCAGGGTGTCGAGCGAGCCGGGGCCGGCCGCGGACAGTTCGGTCTCGGCGGCGCGGGCGAGGCGGCCAAGCCCCTCGTCCAAGTGTTCCCCGGGACGTTCGACCAGGCCGTCGGTGTACAGCAGCAGGTGGTCGCCGGGTGCGAGCCGGCACACTGCCTCGCCGAAGGAGGGCCCGAGCGTGGCGCCGAGAAGTATGCCCTCGGGCGGGGAGAGGAACTCCGCCTTCCCGTCGCGCACGAGCAGGGGCGGTGGATGGCCCGCCTGGACCCAGGTCAGACAGCGGTCGGCGGGGTCGTAGCGGCCGAGCACGAGCGTGGCGGTGGCATGGTGGTCGCGGGTGTGCAGGAGCAGGGTGTTGAGGCGGTGCAGCGCCCCGGTGAGCGACGAGCCGGTGATGATCATGCCCTTGGCCGTGAAGCGCAGCTGAGCCATCGTGGCCACCGCGTCGATGCCGTGCCCGGCCACGTCGCCGACCGCGAAGAGGATGCCGCCGCCCGGCATTTCGAGGGCGCTGTACCAGTCGCCGCCCACGTTGAGGTCGTCATGGGAAGGCAGATAGGCGACGTCGACGCGCAGATCGCCCAGGTTCAGCGACTGCTCGGGCAGTGGCAGGAGGGCGTGCTGCAGGCGGGCGGCGACCGTCCGTTCCGCCTGCAGCACGTTGCGCTGGGCCAGGACGGCCTGCCGGCTCTTCGTCAGGGCCAGTTCGGCGGTGCGCTGCGCTGTGACGTCCTGGACGAAACCGTGCACTTCGACGGGGGTGCCGTGGGCGTCCGACACCGCCTCGGCGACGACCCGCAGGTGCCGGACACCGCCCCGCGTCGTGATCCGGACCTGGCGGTCGACGGGGGTACCCGCGCTCAGGAGCTGCTGGAGCGCGCGGGTGAAGTCCGGGGCGTCCTCGGGCAGGACGTCCCCGGGGAAGGCGTCGAGGGGCAGCGGGCCCAGTTCCGGGTCGCGACCGAGGACGGCGTGGACCTGGGGTGACCAGGTGATGGCGCCCGTGCCGAGGTGCCAGTCCGTCCAGCCGAGGTTGCCGAGCCGCTGCAGGTCGGCCAGGAGCGCCTGGTGCCGGACGATGTCGTCGTGGCCGGCCCAGGTGACCACGAGTGCGTCACCGAGCTTCACCGCCCGGACGGAGTAGGTGGAGCGGTGCCGCAGGCCGGCGACCACCTCCTCGTAGGTGAAGGGCTCGCCCTCGTACGGCGTCCCCGTGGTGAGGGTCCGCAGATAGCCCCGCCAGACGTCGGCGCCGGCCACGGTGGGGTAGCACTCCAGGACCCGCAGCCCGACCAGCCCGCGGCCGCGTCGGCCGGCGATGTCCACGGATTTCGGCGCGGCGGCGTCGATGCGGAAGTCCTCGACATCACCCGCCGGTGACCGCAGGGGGGTGAGGAGGATGGCGGGGCCCGGGAGGATGTCGAAGACGGCCTGGACGACTGCGGTCGTGCCGGCTTCGGCCTCTCCCGGGCAGCCGGGCAACCCGGCCGGCGCGCCCCGTCCGGGCGCCTCCGGGGCCCCGGACCCCAGCGATCGCCTGGACGGGCCGGGTCGTCCGTTCAGCCGGAGCGGCCCCGGGCGCACATCCCCCGCGCGGAGACTCCCGGCGCACATCCGGGCGACGGACTGCAGCAGCTCGCGCTCGTCGTCGCCGAAGGGGGCGTCCACCGTGCGCAGGACGCCGAGGGCCGCGGTGACCCTGCCGCCGGTGGTGACCGGGAGCCAGGCGCGGGTGCGCCATCTCTGCGGCGGCTGCCCGATCAGGTGGTAGCGCTGTGCGTCCTGTGCCGGATCCTCCAGCCATATGGCTTCGCCGCGGCGGACGGCGTCCAGGGCGGCGATGCCGCCGACGGGTGGCACGGACCGCCATTGGGCGGCGACCGCGGCCCCGGCGCCGGCGTGCCCGGCGAGCTCCAGGGCGTCGTGCACGGTGCGGGAGAAGAGGAGGACGGCGTCGGCCCGGACCGGCGGCCCGGCCAGGTGGTCCAGCAGTCGTTCCGTGACATCCTGCGGGCAGGTGGCACCGGCGAGCGCCCTACTGAGGTCCCCGAGGAGCGCGGCGTGGGAGGGAGCGCACGGCTCCGTGCCGGATTCCAGCACCTGCCCGGCCCGGCCGGCGGCGGGGGCCGGGCCGTGGGGCGTCGATCGGGAAGGACCCGGGGAACCCTGGTCCGGGGCATCGGGAACGTCCATGACGCCCTGGGCCGGGACAAAGGGCGGGTGGGCCGCCTGCGGGAGGTCACCGAGGGCGATCCAGCACTCCTCGGTCAGCGTGCGCCCGTCGGCTCGTGCCCGCCGCGTCAGCTCCTCGTGTGCTTCTGCGGCCGAGCAGCCCGACTGTGCCATCAGGAGGCCTTTCGCACGCTCCAGCACGGCCGTGGTGGACGCCTGGTGGTGCAGGCGCTCGTTCTCGGCGCGTAACGCGGCCACGACCTTGGCCAACGCGACGACGTCGGGTGCGACGCCGCACTCCTCGTCCTTGACAGGTTCGCTCGTCACCTGACTGAGGATGTCATAGGCAGCAGCCGCAGGGACCGTCTGCGCGGGCGCCAGTAACCGGCCTGGCGGAGGATGGCGCGCCCGGCTCGCGGGAAAAAGTGGTGGATCGGGCGCGAAGCGTACGAACCGGTGTGCCCTCGCTTCCACTGCCGCACCCCACCTTTTTGGGCCTCCGGGCGGCAGGCGTTCCCGTGCGGCCGCCGCCCAGTGGCGGTCCATCCGGGCGGCTACCTGCGGTGATGTGGCTCCTGGAGGCATGCGAAGAAGCCTCTCGAAGCCGCCCGAACGTCAAGTTCGTAGCTCTTTCGGTCGGGGATCGACCAAGCATTCCTCAAGATTCATCACTTCGAGGCCCACCATGACGCGCCACTCCAGCGAACGAGCCCTGGCCGAACCCCGCGTCGGGTCACCTGCCGTCGTCCACGCTTCGTGGCACCCCTCAGTCCGCCGCGATGACGATGACCTCGTCCCCGTCCGACCACCGCCGGACCTCCGTCTTGGGAGGGTTGACCCGCACCCCGTGCCCCGGGCTCACCGCCGCGTCGGTGTGGGACCGGTACCCGATGGCGCAGGCCCCTTGGCGCCGCGCCGACTCCACCACGGTGGCGAAGGAGGCCGTGCGTCCGGGGGCGACGTAGTGGTCGGCGGGCCTGAGGTAAACGGTGTTGCCTCCCGCGGAGAACAACTCCTCGAAGAGGGCGGCGAGATTTTCGTTTTGGGAGATCTGTGTCATCAGCAACCCGACCAGCTTGCCACTGACAACGAAGTCCGCTCCGGGGCTGACCGGGGCGATGGCCCGGTTCCGGTCGTCGGCCATCTCGGTGACGACGGGGACGCGGTGCCCGCTGTCCCGTTCCAGGGCGCGCAGGAGCAGCAGCGTGACCAAGGTCGGGTCGTCCGGTTCTCCGTCGTGGCCCGCCCGGCGGTCGGGTCCGAGGACGATGACACCGTCGTACGCGGCGGTGTCGAGACGCCCGACCGTCTCGCGCAGCGTCGGGTCACCCGGGTGGAAGACGACCGACAGCGTGTCGCCGCTCGCCGCGTCGGCGGCCCGGACCGCCGTGGCCGTGGCCGCTCGTTCGTCGGCGACGACGTCGAGGACCGAACCGCGGGCGGCGCTCCGCGACAGCTGGTCGACGACGCGCCGCGCGCGGCGGTTCCACCCCAGCAGCAACACGCGTTCGGGGCGGGCCTTCCGCACGGGCCGTGGCACGATCACCGACGGGTCGAAGGGCGGCGGTTCGTCGGGCAGGACGGTGATGCCGTCGTCCTCGGCGATGACGACGAGACGGTCACCGGCGAGGATCTCCGTCGCCGACGGCGGGTTCAGAAGGAGATCCCCACCGGCTCGGACGATGCCCACGGTGCAGGAGACGGGGTAGGCGGCGAGCGCTTCGGCGAAGCGGCGACCGACCAGTCCCGGTTCCTCGACCGTGTAGAACTCGTCGCCGGCGAAGTCGAGAAGGTCCTGGTAGACGAGGGAGAGCCCGGGTTGCCGGGCGCACTGCACCAAAAGCCGCGCGGAGACGTCGTCGATCTCCAGCACGGTCGCGCCGGAGCCCGCGGCCAGCTCGGCGGCGACCCGGTACCGCTCGTCGCGGACCACTGCCACGACCCGGACCGGGCAGTCTTCCCCCACCGCGGCCCGGAGGGACAGCAGCGTCTTGACGATCTCGGCGTCGTCGGACGGGTCGTCCTTCGGGAGAACGAGGACGGCGTCGGCCGAGGAGGGGCTGACCCTCGCCAGAGCGGCGGGGTCGGTGGGACGCCCGCTCCGGCAGATGACCCGGGTACGGCCCGTCTCCCCGACGGTGCCGTGCAGTTCCTCCTCCATCTCCGTCTTGTCCCTGCCGGCGAGGACGACGACGGTGCCCCGCCGCTGGTTGGCCTGCGCCGCGACCAGTTCGGTGACCACTGTGGACGTCTGCTCGGACCATCCCAGCACGACCGTGTGGCCGTGCTCCAGCACAGTGGAGTGGCCGCGGCGCAGAGCGGTCAGCTTCTCGGTGATACCGGCCGTGAGGAAGCCGACGATGGCCGAAACGTAGAGGAGGGTGACCAGGGCCAGCAGCAGTGAGAGCGCGACGCTCAGCGGTGGTCCGACGTCGCCGCCCAACCGCAGGGTCTGCCCGATGTTCCGCCACACCGCCGCGATCTTTCCCTGGAGGGAGGCGGGAGCACGGCGGTCGGTCCACACGGGCAGCGCGCTCGCGGGGACGACCACGGCCAGACAGGCGAGGGCCAGCCACCCGATGAGGGCGGAGGTGCCTCGCGCCATCGTGTTGTCGAACCAATACCGGAGGCGGTCCGCAGGGGTGCCCCGGCGGGGCAGGCGCCGCCTTCGTCCGCTTCGTCGCACGCGCGCGTCCGCCGCCGGTCCGCTGCCGGGGAAGCGCCTTCCTGCCTTCCTTGCGCACACCAGCAGCGTGGCGCTTGATCGCGAGCGAGGCGACCGTATGGGGGTGGCGTTCATCCTTTTGGGATGTCTCGTGCCTCGTGGAAAGCCGTCGGCCGGGATCGCGGCCGACGGCCCGAGGGAGCCCGTGCGGCGCGGGGCGTACGGCCCCGGCCCGAGGCTGTCCGCTACCTGAAGAGGCGGTCACCGCTGGTGGCCATGCGATGGGTGGCGCTGTGACGGTTCACCCAGTCACGGACAAGGTTGATGGCGTTGGCGCACTGCCAGCCGTTGTCGTACTCGTGCTCTCCGGTGAAGTTGCCGTAGCCCGCGATGATGCCGTCCACGCGCGCGTCACCCAGCAATTTGTCGACGTACCACGGATCGTTGTAGGTGGTCGTCCAGGACAGCGTGGCCGCGAGCTGTCCCGCGGCACGGTCCCCGGCGCCCTTCTTCAGTTCCGCGCACGTGTTGTGGGTGGCCTCCGTGCAGTTGCCGAACCCGTTCGCGATATTGCCGTCGCCGTAGTCCATCACCCGGCGGCCGGCCGGGAATCCGGAACCGGACCGGTCGAAGGCGCCGCGGACCTGATCGCGGGTCCCGGTCGTCGTGATGCCCTCCAGGCTGCCGAGCCTGCCTTCCAGGCTCTTCCAGCCCCTGCCGCCGACGTCCGGGGTGCTGCCGCCGTGGTACTCGTAGAAGCCGTAGAGCACCTGGATCCCGGCAGCCGTCAGCCTCTGTGCCTTGTCGCGCAGTCCGGCGACGCTGCATCCGCGGTTCTGCGCTTCTCCGCAGTAGTTCGGGTCCTTGATGTCCAGCCAGACCAGCGCCGGCCGACGACCTGCTCGGGCCTGGGAGACGATGCGGTCGATCATGCTGTCGAAGCTGGGGCCCCGCCGGTTGTCACCGGCCGAGGAGCAGTCGTGATAGGCGCGCCATTCGTTCGGATTCCACCAGGCGCAGACGTCGATCTCGATGGCGTTGGCGCCATGGTCGAGCGCGGCGTCCACGCCGTCCAGGGTGTCGACCCGGTGCGCGATGGCGTAGATCGCGTGCCGCTGATCGGCCGCGTGCGCCGGGGCCGTACCGAGCGCGGTGGCAGCGATGATCCCGCACAGTGCCGCCACCAGCGCCGGTAACCTCCGCGGGCCGGCGCCATGTCTGAGGTGAGTGGTCAAGGGAGGTGCTCCTTCATGTCGGTGCCGCTACCGGCACACCTCGAACCTTCATGGACGCACCAGATCGTTCGATGTGGCGCTTGGACCACCCGAGCTTGCCGGGCCGTGCGCCCCGGCCGCCACAAAAACTTGAACTTCGGGATGCCGGAACGCGGAAGTGAGCTTTGACCAGGGGAGAAGCGAGTGGGCCTGGAACGCCCGAATGGAACACTCCGAGGCACGCCGGGACGGGAAGGCCCCTATGGTCAAGCGCCCCTGAAAAGCGCGGACTTGGCATTCATCACCTGCTTGACCGGTGACGCGCGCTGTGCCACAGTCGTCTGGCACGCCCATGGCGGTCGTCGGGACGCCCACGGGCTGGGGTCCTCCTGCGAGGCGCAGGGCGGTCGCAGGACGGCACTTCGCGGAGGGCTTCGTATGATCAACCGGCGGACATTCGGCAAGGCGCTCGGCCCGGGGGCTGGTGGTGTGGTCGCCGCGCCATTGGCGGGACCGGCGGGACCGGTGCTCGACGCCGACCGCCTCTGACCGGCCGTCAACGGAGCAGGAGACTGACGATGGAAGACCGCACCACACAGGACAGCGGCTCGGCGACGCGCCACGCGCGGTTCGGTGCGCTGCCCGAGCGGATCGCCTACGAGGACATGGTCGAGATGAAGGAGTCTTCGTCGAAGGGCCCCGCACCAGTCACCGGTAATCCCGAAGGAACGAGGGATCTCCTCTCCTGCCTGGCGTGGGACCTGGTGCTCTGAGCGCGACCCACCCCGCCGACGGGCCGCGGTACTTCGCGTCGGCGACGGTGGAGGAATGGGCTTGCGGGCGGCCGCGCGGAGCCTGATACGGTTACATCGGCAGTGATCCTTCGTAGAGGAGTCCAGACATGGCGGGTGACGACGACATCTCCGGGTGATACCCGGATCTGATCGACCACCGGCAGGCGCACCCTTGGCAGTGCCGCCGTTGTGGTCATCTCGTCGTCCCCTCTTTCCCTGTCTCAGGGGCAGCGCTTTTCGCATGACGACTCCCTACAGCGGTTTCGTCGTGGGGCGGCTGCCCTCTTTCCCTCATGAGGTCATTCCCATGTCCGACGCTTCCGTCATCTGCTCCCAGCTGTCCTTCTCCTGGCCCGACGACACCCCGGTCTTCGCGGGCCTGTCCTTCACCGTCGGCACCGGCCGTACGGGCCTCGTGGCGCCCAACGGCTCCGGCAAGAGCACCCTGCTGAAGCTGATCGCCGGTGAACTGCGCCCCACCGCAGGGTCATTGACCGTGCACGGCACCATCGGCTACCTCCCGCAGACCCTCCCCCTGACCGGCGAACCGACGGTGGCCGAGGTCCTGGGCGTCGACGCGGTGATCCGCGCCATCGACGCCGTCGAGTCCGGCGACGTGAGCGAGGAGCACTTCACGACCATCGGCGACGACTGGGACATCGAAGAGCGCACCCGTGCCCAACTCGACCGCCTCGGCCTCGACCGACTCACTCTCGACAGGACGCTCGGCACACTCAGCGGCGGACAGATCGTCAGCCTCGGACTGGCGGCTCAGCTGCTCAAGCGCCCCGACGTGCTGCTGCTCGACGAACCGACCAACAACCTTGACCTCGAAGCCCGTCACAAGCTCTACGACGTGCTCTCGGACTGGAACGGCAGTCTGCTGCTCGTCAGCCACGACCGGGCCCTGCTGGACCGCATGGAGCGCATCGCCGAACTGGACCGCGGCGAACTGAGGCTGTACGGCGGCAACTTCACCCAGTACGAGCAGGCCGTGCGAGCCGAGCAGGACGTCGCGGAGAAGAACCTGCGCAACGCCGAACAGGAGCTGAAGCGGGAGAAGCGCGAAATGCAGCAGGCCCGCGAACGCGCCGAGCGCCGCGCGAGCAACGCCGCCCGCAACCTCAAGAACGCCGGACTGCCGCGCATCTTCGCCGGGAACATGAAGCGCGGTGCCCAGGAATCCGCCGGCCGGGCGGGCCAGATGCACGCCACCCGCGTCCACGAGGCACAGGCCCGACTCGACGAAGCGGGACGCGCCCTGCGGGACGAGCAGCGGCTCGTCCTGGAGCTGCCCGACACCGACGTCCCCACCGGACGCACCGTCATTCTGGGCGAACGGGTGCAGATTCGCCACGGTGAGCGAAACCTGTTCGCGGGGGACGGCGTCGACCTCACGATCCGCGGGCCCGAACGCATCGCGCTCACCGGCCCCAACGGCGCCGGCAAAACCACGCTGTTGCGGATGATCTCCGGTGACCTCGCCCCGGACAGCGGGAACATCAAGCGTGCCGAAGGGCGGATCGCCTCCCTGTCGCAGCGCCTGGACCTGCTCGACCCCGACCGCACCGTGGCCGAGAACTTCGCGGTGTTCGCCCCGCACCGGCCGGAGGCGGAGCGGATGAACCTGCTCGCGCGCTTCCTGTTCCGCGGAGCCCGAGCGCACCTGCCCGTGCGCGTACTCTCCGGCGGCGAACGCCTGCGCGCCACGCCCGCCTGCGTCCTGTGCGCGGAACAGGCGCCGCAGCTCCTGCTGTTGGACGAGCCGACGAACAACCTCGACCTGGTCGGCGCGAGCCAGCTGGAGAGCGCCCTCGCGTGCTATCGCGGCGCGTTCGTGGTGGTCAGCCACGATGAGCGCTTCCTCGAACGGATCGGCGTCGACCGGTGGCTGCGGGTCGCCGACGGCGAGCTGACGGAAACGGGGGCACCGCACGCCTGAGCCGCTGACGTGCCGCCGATCGCCTCGCCCCAGGGCCTGGCGCCCGCACCCCCGACGGTCCTTGCGAGTGTCATGGTCACCCACCACGATGGTGACGTGAACCTGGATCATGTCTTTGTGTGCGGCAATCCGGCCCTGGACTTCGCGGCCACGCTCCGGGCACGCCGCACGGCGCGGTTCGAGATGTTCGCGGCGCCGGACCGCCTGGACGCGTGGTACGTGGAGTCCGGCATCGCCGACTCCGTCTCGCCCGCCCGGCAGGTTGACGTGGAGCGGGCGACGACCGTACGGGAGGCCGTCTACCAGCTGATCACGGCCCGGCGCCTCGGCGCGGACTTCGCCGACGAGGCGCTGGCCGTGGTCAACGACGCGGCCCGCAGGGCCCCCGCGGCACCGCAGCTGACCCACTCCGGCCGCTGGACGGCGGCGACGCAGCGCGAAGCGCTCTCCGCCGTCGCCCGGCACGCGGTGGAGCTGCTGAGCGGTCCGGACGTCCCCTTGCTCAAGGAGTGCGGCAACCCCGAGTGCACCCGCGTCTACATCGACCGCTCGCGCGGCAGACGGCGCCAGTGGTGCGGCATGGAGTCCTGCGGCAACAAGATCAAGGCCGCCGCGTATCGCGCCCGCAGGAAGACCGCCGTCACCTCCGCGGGGTGACCGCGGTACCTGCGTGTGTTCACGGTGCTTTCCGAGAACGCCTCCGTGCCGTTGGGCCGTTCGGCCCGAGGTGTCCGTGGGGCGGGAGGTCGAAGCCGACCTCCGCGCCGCCGCCGTCCGCCGTGGTGGCGAAGACGGTTCCGGCGTCGGCCGCGATGATGTCGTGCACGATGGCCAGACCGAGACCGGAGCCGGGCTTCGCCTGGGTCCGGGGGCCACGGTAGAAGCGGTCGAAGACGGCGTGCCGCTCACCCGGCGCGATGCCGGGGCCCTGATCCCGCACGGCCAGGCTGCCGCCGCTGATGTGCACGGCGACCGGGGTGCCCTCGGGACTGAACTTCACCGCGTTGCTCAGCAGGTTGTCGATGCACCTCTGGAGCGCCCGCGGCCGGGCGCGCACCGGCACCGGCGGGTTCGGGTTGTCCTCTCCTCCGATGAAGCAACGCCCCCCCCCCCCCCCCAAAAAAGCAAAAAAAACCACCCCCCCCCCCCCCCCCCCCCCCCCCCAACCCACCCATTCAAC